>JAFAHG010000069.1 GCA_019237315.1 Actinomycetota bacterium | reverse complement strand
TCGCGGCGCTGCGCGGCCGGGCGGAGGCGCTCTGCGACCGTCGCCCGCTGTACCCCGGCTTCCGCGGGTACACGACGTACGTGGCGTGAGCGTCACCGTCGTCGAGCACCCGCTCGTCCAGCACAAGCTGGGTCTCCTGCGCGACGTCGAGACGACGACGGAGATGTTCCGCCGGCTCGTCAACGAGCTCACGCTCCTGCTCACCTACGAGGCGACGAAGGACATGAGCCTCGAGGAGATCGACGTGCGCACGCCGCTCGAGACGACGCGCGCGCGGCGCATCCCCGGCAAGAAGGTCGCGGTCTGCCCGATCCTCCGCGCCGGGATGGGAATGCTCGACGGCGTCCTCAGCCTGATCCCCGTCGCCCGCGTGGGTTTCCTCGGCCTCTACCGGAACGAGGAGACGCTCGAGCCGGTCGAGTACTTCGTAAAGCTCCCCGCCGACATCGCCGAGCGGGACGTGTTGCTCCTCGACCCGATGCTTGCGACCGGCAACTCGACCGCCGCAGCCGTCGCCACGCTCAAGCGCGCGGGCGCGCAGCAGATCACGCTCATCGCGCTGATCGCGGCCCCCGAAGGCGTGGACCACATCACGCGTGACCACCCCGACATCCGCATCGTCGTCGCCTCCGTCGACTCCCACCTGAACGAGAAGGGATACATCGTCCCCGGGCTCGGCGACGCAGGCGACAGGCTCTACGGCACGAAATAGGAGCGACACCATGGTCTGGCACGAGCTGACCGGCCACCTGCAGGTGCTCTACGGCGCGGTCGCCGCGCTCGTCGTCGTCGTCATGCTCACGCCCGCCGTCGGCGGAATGGCGCGTCTCCTCGGCGCCGTCGACAGGAGCGAGCCGGGCCGCCGACCCGGCCGCGGCGTTCCGCGTCTCGGCGGTCTCGCGCTCTTCCTCGGCGTGTTCGTTCCCGCGCTCGCGTTCCTGCCGATCCACGGCGGCATGCGCGGGATCCTGCTCGGCGCCGCCGTTGCGACGACCGTCGGCGCCGTCGACGACTTCCGCGGCCTCCGCTGGTGGGAGAAGCTCGCCGGCCAGGTCGCCGCAGCCGCGATCCCGGTCGGCTTCGGGGTCTGGGTGCACACGTTCACGTTTCCGTTCATCGGACGCGCGGTGCTCCCCACCGAGCTCGGTACGACGCTGACCGTGGCCGGAATCGTCGCCGTGATGAACATGGTGAACTTCCTCGACGGGCTCGACGGCCTCGCTGCCGGCGTCTGCGCGATCGCCGCGGGGAGCTTCGCGCTGATCGACCTGAGCCTCGGCCGTCCCGACGCGGCGATCCTCACCGCGAGCGTCTTCGGCGCGTGCCTCGGCTTCCTGCGCCACAACTTCTATCCGGCACGCATCTTCATGGGCGACTCCGGTGCGCTCCTTCTCGGCTTCACGCTCGCGTCCGTCTCGGTCGAGGGACTCCTCAAGACCGCAACCCTCGTCGCGCTCGTCCTGCCGCTGCTCGTCCTCGCCGTCCCGCTCATCGACACCGGCTTCGTCGTCGCGAAGCGGATCAAGCACGGGCAGCCGGTCTACGTCGCCGACCGCGCCCACTTGCACCACCGCTTCGAGAACATCGGCTTCTCGCAGCGCCGCGCCGTCGCCTATCTCTACGGCTGGTGCGCGACCCTCGCCGCCGCCGCGCTCGCAACCCGCTTCGCGCCGCCGCACCAGCACGGCGACTGGAACCCGATGCACCTCGCGATCGACGTCGTCGTCGGCGTTGCCGCCCTCGGTGCGTCGGTCTACGTCGTCTACCTGCTCGAGATCGTGAAGCTCGCGAACCCCTTCATCCGCCGCCGCGAGGAGCTCGCCCGCGCCGCGCCGGAACGTCGTTCCGCCTGAAACAAAGTCGGCGCGATTTCGCGCAGCGGAGCCGTTCCGCACTGTCACGAACTGCCTCCGGCAGTACGCTATGCTCCCGCGCGATGGAGCCGGCCGCGCCGCGTGCGTTTCCTCCTGCCGAGGCAGGCGCCCTCCTCATCGTCCTCACCGGCCTGACGATCGGCGCCGGCACCCTCATCGGCTGGGCGGCGGGGTCGCTCAAGGGCGGCCTGATCGGCGGCGCCGTCACCGGCGTCCCGGTCGGCATCGCCGGCGTCTACACGCGCTACCGGAGCTACTTCAGTTGAGCGGCGTGTTCGCCTCGCCGCGGCCCGTCCCGCACGGGAAGCTGCCCGCGCTCGCCGCGACCGCCGTCGTGGTCGCCGCGCTGCCGGTCTTCGCGATCGCCGGCTGGTCGCTCGGTGCGTGGGCGATCGCAGCCGGCCTGTGGGCCGCGTACCTCGTCATCGGTCTGTTGCTCCAGAGAGTTTCGCTCAACGGCGATAATCTGCGCGCGGCCGGGCTCGTCGCCTTCGGCCGGATGACGAGAGCGGTGGGGCTCGTGGCGATCCTGATCGCCGTCGCCGTCTCGGACGCCGGCCTCGGGTTGCCTGCGGCGGCCGTGTACGGGCTGGCATTCACCGTCGAATTCGCATTGTCGATCGTCGCCTACTTCGGAGGGGATACGAAGCTGTGACCCTTGCATCACGCCTCACCCCGGGCCGCGCCCTCGCCGGCGCCTTCGTGCTCTTCCTGATCGTCTCCGTCGTCGTCGTCCTCGTCGGCGGCGCGCCGCACTCGCTCGAGAGCTTCGACCCGTCGACCGAGTTCGCGCTCAAGGACTGGGTGCCGATCCACCTCGGCGGCCTCGACCTCTCGATCAACAAGGCGGTCGTCTACCTGCTCGTCGGCTCGGCGCTGACGTGCGTGATCGGGATCCTGGTCATGCGCCTCCGCCTCCGCGCCGTCCCCGGCCGCCGCCAGACCTTCGGCGAGACGCTCTACGACATCGCGCAGACGCAGGTCGCCGAGACGGGCCTGCCGCACAAGGCGATCGCGCTCTGGTTCCCGTACTGCGCGACGCTGATGCTCTTCATCTTCGTCGTCAACCTGCTCGGCTTCCTGCCGCTGCCGTTCACGGGACAGACGTTCCACCACATCCCGGTGTGGGGGATCTACGCGGCGACGTCGCAGATATCGGTGACGCTCGCGCTCGCGCTGATGACGTTCCTCTTCACGCACGTCGAGGGGATCCGGTTCAACGGCGTCGTCAAGTACTTCCGCTCGTGGATCCCGAGGGATCTC
This sequence comes from Actinomycetota bacterium, assembly GCA_019237315.1. Lineage (GTDB taxonomy): Bacteria > Actinomycetota > Thermoleophilia > Gaiellales > Gaiellaceae > PALSA-600. The sequence goes on along the minus strand of JAFAHG010000069.1, from coordinate 6,529 downwards.
CCGAAGGCGATCCTGCCGCTGATCGTCCCGATCGAGGTGCTCTCGCAGTTCATGCGGCTGATCAGCCTCTCAGTCCGACTGTACGCCAACATGCTCGCGGGCCACATCCTGATCCTGACGATGATCGGCCTGATGTTCATCATCCACAGCTGGCCGTACCGCGCGCTCGGCCTGCCGGCTGCGTTCATCTTCTACATCTTCGAAGTCGTGATCGTCGTGTCGATCCAGGCGTTCATCTTCGCCGCCCTTTCGGCCATCTACATCGGCTCGGCGATCGAGCCCGAACACTAAGGAGAAGTCGTCCCAATGATTGCGTTTCTGCTCGCAGCATCCGTCAAGAACGCGCCGGTCGTGCACGCCGGCAAGGCGATCGCGCTCGCACTCGGCATCGGTGCCGGGGCCGCGGGCGCGGGGGCCGGCATCGGCAACATCTTCGGCTCGATGATCCAGTCGGTCGCTCGCCAGCCCGAGCTGCGCGGCGAGCTGCAGGGTCTCATGTGGCTCGGCTTCGCACTCACCGAGGCCGTCGTCTTCTACGGCTTCCTGGGCGGTCTGCTCGGGTACGTCCTGGTCTAGTCGATGCTCGTCGCAGCAAACCCGCTGATCCAGATCGTCCCCGGGCTGATGATCTGGACGATCGTCTCGTTCGCGATCACGCTGTGGGTGCTGAAGCGCTACGCGTTCGCGCCGATACAGAAGCTGATCGACGACCGGCGCGACCGCATCCGCCGCGCCGTCGAGGAGGCGGACTCCGCGCGCGACGAGGCGAGGCGGCTGCTCGAGGAGCACCGCAAGCTGATCGCCGACGCGAAGGGCGAGGCCGAGATGATCCTCGCGGAGGCGCGCAAGGTCGGGACTGCGCAGCAGGAGCGGATGCGTGCCGAGACCGAGGAGGACCGGCAGCGCCGTCTCGACGAGACCCGCCGGCAGATCGAGCAGGCGACCGCACAGGCGCTCGGCGAGATCCGCCGCGAGGTCGCGAGCCTGTCGCTTCTCGCCGCGGAGAAGATCACGAAGAAGTCGCTCACCGACGCGGACCAGCGCCGGTTGATCGACGAGGCGCTCGCGGAGATCGACTTCAGCCAGCTGGAGGCGTCCCGCTCATAGCCGCTGCGCACCGCATCTATGCGCGCGCGCTCTTCGAGGCTGCGCAGGACAAGGGCCGCGTGGCCGTCGTCCACGAACAGGTCGGCGACCTCGTCGCCGCGATCGACGACGTCCCCGAGCTCGCCGCGCTCCTCGACAACCCGGAGACGGAGTCGCGCGTGAAGGCCGACGTGCTCGAGCGCATCCTCGGCAGTGCCGACGAGCTGGTGCGCAACTTCGTGCGCCTCGTCGCCGAGAAGGGCCGCGCCGGCGAGATCCGCGAGATCGCAGAGGAGCTCGACGCGCTCGTCGCCGCGCAGGAGCGGATCCTCGACGTCGAGCTCACGACCGCGACCGAGCTCTCCGAGGAGGAGTTCGGCCGGATCCTCGGCCGGATCGAGCAAGCGTCGGGCCACAAGGTGCAGGCCACGCGCTCGGTCGACCCCGATCTGATCGGAGGCATCGTCCTCCAGGCCGGCTCGATGCGCCTCGACGCCAGCGTGCGCGGCCGGCTCGAACGACTACGCCAACAGCTTTCGACGACAAGGAGTTGAGGAAGTGAAGCTTCGCCCCGAAGAGATCACGTCGATCCTGCGCCAGCGGATCGAGGAGTTCGACGTCGAGACGAACCTCGCCGAGGTCGGTGCGGTGCTGCAGCTCGGCGACGGCATCGCCCGCGTGCACGGGCTCGAGAACTGCGTCGCGCTCGAGCTTCTCGACCTCGACCACGGCGTCGTCGGCATCGCGTTCAACCTCGAGGAGGACAACGTCGGCGTCGCGCTGTTCGGCGAGTGGGACAAGATCAAGGAAGGCGACCCTGTGCGCCGCACGGGCTCGGTCGCGTCGGTGCCGGTCGGCGAGGCGCTTCTCGGCCGCGTCGTCGACCCGCTCGGCAACCCGCTCGACGGCCAGGGGCCGATCGAGACGAACGAGCGCCGGCCGCTCGAGTTCAAGGCGCCGGGCGTCGTCCAGCGCCAGCCGGTGAAGGAGCCGCTGCAGACCGGGATCAAGGCGATCGACTCGATGACGAACGTCGGCCGCGGCCAGCGCGAGCTGATCATCGGCGACCGCTCGACCGGCAAGACGGCGATCGCGGTCGACACGATCCTCAACCAGCACGACCAGGGAGTGAAGTGCATCTACGTCGCCGTCGGCCAGAAGGCCTCGACGGTCGCGCAGGTGTACGAGCGGCTGCGCGAGGCGGGCGCGATGGCGTACACGACGATCGTGACCGCGCCGGCGCACGAGGCGGCGCCGATCAAGTGGATGGCGCCTTTCGCCGGCGCCGCGATGGGCGAGTACTTCGCCTACAAGGGCGAGCACGCGCTCGTCATCTACGACGACCTGACGAAGCAGGCCGACGCGTACCGCCAGCTCTCGCTGCTGCTGCGCCGTCCGCCGGGACGCGAGGCGTTCCCCGGCGACGTCTTCTATCTGCACTCGCGGCTGCTCGAGCGCGCGTGCAAGCTCTCGGACGAGCTCGGCGGCGGCTCGCTCACCGCCCTGCCGATCATCGAGACGCAGGCAGGCGACGTCTCGGCGTACATCCCGACGAACGTCATCTCGATCACAGACGGCCAGATCTTCCTCCAGTCGGACCTCTTCTTCTCGGGCGTGCGCCCGGCCGTCAACGTCGGCATCTCGGTGTCGCGCGTCGGATCCTCCGCGCAGACGAAGGCGATGAAGAAGGTCGCCGGCCGCCTGCGCCTCGACCTCGCGCAGTACCGCGAGCTCGAAGCGTTCGCGCAGTTCGGCTCCGAGCTCGACCAGGCGACGCAGCAGTCGCTGAACCGCGGCGAGAAGATGGTCGCGACGCTGAACCAGCCGCAGTACGCGCCGTGGCCGATGGAGGAGCAGGTGGCCGCGCTGTACGCGGGCGTCAACGGCTACCTCGACGACATCCCGACCGAGCAGGTCCCGCGCTTCCAGGAAGAGCTGCGCGAGCAGCTGCGCACGGAGGGGACGATCCTCCGCACGATCCGCGAGACCGGCGACCTCTCCGACGAGACGACGGACAAGCTGAACCAGGCGATCGACCGGTTCAAGGGCATGTTCAACGTCACGGGTGCCGCTGCCGCCTAATGGCGTCGGTCCAGGACCTCAAGCGGCGCGTCCGCTCGATCTCGAACACGCGCAAGCTGACGCGGGCGATGGAGCTCGTCGCGTCCGCGCGCCTGCGCCGCTCGCAGCAGCGCATCGAGGGCATGCGCCCGTACGCGGACCGCATGCTCGAGCTGATGGCCGGCACCGCGAAGGCCGCCGGCGCGGCGAACCTGCCGCTCCTGCAGCGGCGCGACAACGTGCGCGTCGTCGGCATCGTGCCGGTCGCGGGCGACCGCGGCCTCGCGGGCGCGTTCAACGCGCAGGTGCTCCGCCGCTCGTTCGCGTTGATGCGCGAGGCGCAGGCCGCCGGGCAGGAGGTCAGGTTCTTCCCGATCGGCAAGCGCGCCCAGTCGACGATCCGCTTCCGCCGGTTCGCGCTCGCTCAGGCGTGGACGGGCTTCAGCGACAAGCCGACCTACGCCGACGCGCAGGCGGTCGCGCACGCGGTCGCCGACGCCTATGTGAACGAGGAGGTCGACCGCGTCGTCCTCGTCTACAACGCGTTCGTCTCACCGCTCGTCCAGCGGGTGACCGAGAGCGAGATCCTGCCGATCGCGACCGACCGGCTCGAGGAGTCCGCCGACGAGGACCGCTCCCATCCGGTCGACTTCTTCTTCGAGCCCGAGCCGCGCGAGATCCTCGCCCGGCTGCTCCCCGTCTACGTCGAGACCGAGATCTACCGTGCTCTCCTCGAGTCGGCCGCCTCGTTCTTCGGGGCCCAGATGACCGCCATGCGGAACGCCTCGAAGTCGGCGGGCGAGCTGATCGACAACCTGACGCTCGCGATGAACCGGGCCCGCCAGGCGGAGATCACGCAGGAGATCCTGGAAGTCGTCGCCGGCGCCGACGCCCTCACCCAATAGGGGGATCCGCCTAACCGGCGCGTCGCGCGCGCCGTCTTATACTTCCCGGCCATGCTCGCGCGCGGCTTGCGGCCGGTGTCCGCGAAATGACAGCCATCCCGTTGAACCCGAGCGAGGCGGTCAAGCCCGCCGTAGCGGCCAAGACCCCGGGGCAGCTCTTCTGGGCGCGCTTCAAGGACGACAAGGGCGCCCTCTTCGCCGCGGTCGTCGTGGTGCTCCTCATCTTCATCGCGGTCGCAGGCGGCCCGATCTCGCAGTCGATCACGCACCACTCGAACACGACCGCCTACACCGAGCAGACGACGGGCATCTGCGGCACCCCGATGGAAGACAGCTTCGGGCTGCCCAAGGGCCCCAACGGGTGCTTCTGGTTCGGGGCGGACGGCGCGGGCCGCGACCTCTTCGTGCGGACGATGTACGGCGTGCGGACGTCGCTCATCGTCGGCGTGATCGCCTCCGCGATCGCCGTCATCGTCGGACTGCTCGTCGGGATGACGGCCGGCTTCTTCGGCGGCTGGGTCGACACGCTCCTCTCCCGGATAGCCGACGTGATGCTCGCGATCCCCTACCTGCTGATCGCGATCGGCATCACGGCCGCGTGCAACACGACGGTGCAGGGCTGCCTCGGCGGCCTCATCAAGCCTGGGATCGGGATCGTGATCGGGGTGATCGCGTTCTTCTCGTGGTCGTACATCGCCCGCATCGTCCGCGGGTTCACGCTTTCGGTGAAGGAGCGCGACTTCGTCGAGGCGGCCCGGTCGCTCGGCGCCTCGAACGCCCGGATCATCTTCCGCGAGGTGCTGCCGAACCTGATCGGCCCGATCATCGTCTACACGACCCTGCTCATTCCCGCGAACATCCTCTTCGAGGCGGGCCTCTCGTTCCTCGGCCTCGGCGTGCCCCCGGACACGGCCTCCCTGGGAGGACTTCTGAACGAGGCGACGCAGTACTACGACGTCACCTGGTGGTTGACGTTCTTCCCGGGGCTCTTCCTGATCTTGATCACGCTCGCCTTCAACCTGCTCGGGGACGGCCTCCGGGACGCCCTCGACGTGCGGACGGACCGGTAGCCGTTACTAACCGGTGAACGCGCCCGTCGTCAGACAGTCTGGTCACTGCGAATCCCCGTGCCCCCCGGTGCGGGGAAAGGAGGGAGACAACTACGTGAAAAGGCCACTTCCTAGGCTGGCCCTGGCCGGTGCGCTGGCGCTCGTTGCCGCGGCGATCCTCGTCGCGTCGGGTGCCGCCAGCCACTCCAGGATCCAGGCCGGTGGGGTGCTGAATGTCGGTTGGGAGCAGTCGTTCGGCTTCACGGACAACTTCGACCCGACCGGCGAGTACCTCGGCGATGCCTTCGGCATCTACGACAACCTGCTCGTCCGCACGCTCGTCGGCTACACGCACGACGCGAACGGGCCCGGCAACCAGACCGTTCCGGACATCGCCAAGTCCTGGTCGATCACGAACGGCGGCAAGACGTATACGTTCCACCTGAAGTCCGGGATCAAGTTCAGCCCGCCCGTGAACCGGGACGTGACGTCGCAGGACTTCGTGACGGCGTTCGACCGGCTCGCGAAGCCGGCGGACGGCGCCGAGTACTCGTTCTACTACTCGGTTATCAAGGGCTTCGACGCCTACGGCAAGGGCAAGGCCAAGACGATCAGCGGCATCACGACGCCGGACGCAAGCACGATCGTCTTCAACCTGACCGCCCCGACGGGCGACTTCCTCAAGCGCGTTGCGATGCCCGCCGCGGGCCCGCAGCCGGCTGAGGTGACGAAGTGCTTCGAGGGCCAGGCCGGCAAGTACGGCCGCGACCTCGTCTCGACGGCGGGTTACATGATCGCCGGCATGGACAAGGTCGACGACTCGTCGTGCACCGCGCTGAAGCCCGCAAGCGGCTTCGACGGCCAGACGGTCATGGACCTCGTCCGCAACCCGAACTACGACCCGTCGACCGACGGGACGCGCAAGAACTACGTCGACGAGGTGAAGTTCACGGTCGACGCGAGCTCGGATGACATCTACAACAAGATCGAGGCCGGCCAGCTCGACATGGCGACCTCGAGCATTCCGCCGCAGGTGCTGCGGAAGTACGCGACGACCTCGAGCCTGAAGCAGTACTTCCACCAGAACTCGGGTGACCGCACCTGGTACATCACGATGAACCTGACCCAGCCGCCGTTCGACGACATCCACGTCCGTCAGGCGCTGAACTGGGTCATGGACAAGGCCGCGCTCGTGCAGGGTTGGGGCGGCCCGACGATCGGCTCGGTGGCGAATCACATCGTCCCCGACTCGATGTTCAACAACCAGCTCGCGGACTACCGTCCGTACGGCACGCCCGGTAACCACGGCTCGGTCGCGAAGGCGATGGCCGCGATGAAGGGCTCGAAGTACGACACGTCGCACAACGGGACGTGCTCGGCGCCGCAGTGCAAGAACGTCCTGCTGCTCGCGGATACGCGTGCGGTGGA
>JAFAHG010000123.1 GCA_019237315.1 Actinomycetota bacterium | reverse complement strand
CCCACCGCCCGGCTGTTGCTGCCGCTGCGGCGACTGCGACGGCTGCACCCGGCGCAGATCGCCGATCTCGTCGAGGCGGCGTCGCACGAGCAGGGCGAGGAGATCATCGAGGCGGTGCACGGCGACCCCGAGCTCGAGGCGGACGTGTTCGAGGAGCTCGGGTCGCAGCACCAGCTCGAGTTCATCGAGGACCGCTCCGACGAGGACGTCGCCGACACGCTCGCGCACATGGAGGCCGATGACGCGGCCGACCTCGTCGCGCAGCTCCCCGAGGAGCGGCGCGAGCTCGTGGTCTCTCGCCTGCCGCCCGTGCAGCGCCGGCGCGTGCGCGCGCTGCTCGGCTACGACCCGGCAACGGCGGGCGGGCTCATGAGCCCCGAGTTCGTGTGCCTCTACGGACACGGCTCGCAGGCGGAAGCGCTCGATCGACTGCGGACGACGCGCGTCGCCGCGGACGCGCTTGCGTGGGTGTTCGTCATGAACTCGCACAAGCGGCTCATGGGCGCGATCAACCTCGCCGACCTGTTGCGGATGGATCCCGAGGCGACGCTCGGCGAGGTCGCCGCGCTGCCGCAGCGCGTGCGTCCGGACGCCGACCTCGAGGAGGTTGCACGCCTCATGACCGACTACGACCTCACCGTCGTCCCGGTCACCGACGACGAGGAGCGTCTGCTCGGTGTGATCACCGTCGACGACGTGCTCGAGCTCGTCGTCCCCAAGGGCTGGCGGCGGAGCTTCGGTCTCTTCGGCGAGGACTGAGGGATACGATTCGTGCATGGCTGCCCTGCTGAACCTCGACCTCGATGGCGCGCTCAGTACGTGCTTCCACGGGGTCTCTGCGCGACCGGGTGCTCACCCGGTGGCCGCGCCTGCGCCCGCGTAGCCGCGTCGCGCTCCGCCTCCTTGCGCTGCTCGGGTTCCTCGGCCCTGGGCTGATCGCCGCGAACGCCGGCAACGACGCCGGCGGCATCGCGACCTACGCGTCGGTCGGCGCGAAGTACGGCTACGACCTCCTCTGGATGATGGTCGTGATCACGGTCTCGCTGATCGTCGTCCAGGAGATGGCGGCGCGGATGGGCGCGGTGACCGGGAAGGGCCTGGCGGAGCTCATCCGGGAGCAGTACGGCGTGCGCTGGTCGACCTTCTCGACGGTCTCGGTGCTGATCGCGAACCTCGGCATCTGCATCAGCGAGTTCGTCGGGATCGGAGCGGCGCTGTCGCTCGCGCACGTTCCGAAGTACGCCTCGATCCCGGTCGCGGCCGTCGTCGTGTGGCTGCTCGTCGTGCGCGGCTCGTACAAGGTCGCCGAGCGCGTGTTCGTGCTGATGACGATCCCGTTCTTCGCGTATCCGATCGCGGCGGTCCTCGCGCACCCTGCGTGGGGGCACGTCGCGCACGCGATCGTCGCACCGCACATCCAGACGAACTCCAGCTACCTCTTCCTGTTCATCGCAACCGCGGGCACGACGATCACGCCGTTCATGCAGCTCTACGTGCAGTCCGCGGTGGTCGAGCGCGGGATCGGCCCGGACGAGCTCAACGCGGAGCGTGCGGAGGTCGCGACCGGCTCGATCTTCGCCAACCTCGTCGCGGGGTTCATCATCATCGCGACGGGCGCGACGCTGTACGTGCACCACCACCGCACGGTCTCGAACGCGGCGGATGCGGCGAAGGCGCTCGCGCCGTTCGCGGGCCGTTACGCGGAAGTCCTCTTCGCGGTCGGGCTGCTCGGCGCGAGCCTCCTCGCCGCGGCGATCCTGCCGGTGACGGCGGCGTACGTCGTCTCGGAGACGTTCGGCTTCGAGAAGGGCATCAGCCACCGGCCGAAGGACGCGCCGGTGTTCGTCGCGGTCGTCTCGGCGCTGATCGTGATCGGCACCGTGGTGGCGCTGCTCCCGGGCGTTCCCGTGATCGGACTGCTCGTCGCCGTCCAGGTCGTGAACGGCGCGCTGCTCCCGATCACGCTCTACTTCGTCTGGCGGCTCGCCGCGAACCACGAGCTGATGGGGCGCTACGCCAACGGACGGACGTTCAACGTGCTCGCCGGCGCGACGGTGGTCGCCACGTCCGCGCTGTCGGTGCTGCTTCTCGCAGTAACCGTCGCCGGCCTCTGAGCTACGGCAGAGGAGCCGACCAGAGCCGCGAGAACGCGACGGCGGCGATCAGGAACACCGCGGTGGCGATCGCGAACCACGACGTGATCTCGCGCAGCTCGGTCCTGCGTCCGATCGACGATCCGAGCGTCTTGTAGACGTCGATCACCTTGTTCGCGGTCTGCGCGGTGTACGACTGCCCGCCCGTGATCTTCGACACCTCGTTGACCGTCGCGGGGTCGGGCGGCACGGGAATCGCGTTCTGGTAGAGGCCGAAGCCGAACTCGACCTTGCCGTTCGGCGTGCCGAGGGCGACGCCGTAGATGCGCACGCCGTTCTCCCTCGCGAAGTTGGCGGCCTGCTGCGGCGTGAGGGTGCCCCGGTTCTGCGCGCCGTCGGACTCGAGCACGAGCGCCGCCGGCAGGAAGCGTCCCGCCTCGTGGTGCACGCCGGCCGCGGCGAGCGAGCGGACCGCGAGCCGTGCGCCTGCCATCAATCCGTCGCCGAGCGCTGTCCCCGCCTCGGGCGAGAGGTAGCTCAGGCCGTTCAGGACCGTCTCGCGGTCGGTCGTCGGCGTCGTCAGGACCTCGGCGGTCGACGAGAACGCGACGAGTCCGATCTTCACCTGCTTCGGCACCTTCGAGACGAAGGTCTGCATGGCGGCGACCGCTGCGTCGAGACGCGACGGCTTGACGTCGTTCGCGCGCATCGACCCGGAGACGTCGACGACGAGCACGATGGTCGCGTTCTGCTCAGGAACGGTGAGGTGCGCCCGCGGGCGGGCGACGGCGGTCGCGGCGGTCGCGAGCGCGAGCAGGAGCAGCGCGACCGGCACCCAGCGCCGCCACGAACGATGCTCCTTCACGACGGACGCCAGGACGTCGAGGTTCGTGAACGCGATCGCGTAGCGCGCCTTCCGCCGCTGCTGCACGTAGAGGTAGATCAGCGTCAGCGGGACGATCGCGAGCGTGACGAGGAAGATGGGCGACGCGAAGCTCATTTGGCGCAGGTGGCTCCGACCTGGACCTCGGGGAAGTCGCCCTGCGGCACGCCCGCTTCCGTCTGGATCGAGACGGCCACGTCGCCGTCGGCAAGCGTGAGCGTCGGGTGGATCTTGCTCGCGACGGAGGGGCTGGGGGCGGTGTCGGTCTTGAAGTCGATCGCGGTCCAGCCGCCGAGCAGGCGCTCACCTTTGCCGCAGGCGCGCGTCCCGGTCTGGTGGCCCGCGTGGACGCGCACCGTCGTCTGCCAGCGGTCGATCGGCTTGCCGGGCTTCGCCACGGCGACGACGCGCGCGGAGGTGGTGACGCGCGGGTTCGTCGGCGGGATCGGGACGCACCCGATCCACGGCTGCAGCAATCCGGCCTTCCCGGCCGCCGAGTACGCGGTGAACAGGATGTAGGGACCGGTGAGCGACTGCGCCGCTTTCGAGAGCGGCGACGGCGGATTCGGGAGGCGCGCGTCCCACGACGCGCGCACGTCGGAGGAGGTCGCAAGGCTGTCGATGCCGGCGACGTACCCGTTCCGCTTCGGGCACTCGAGCAGATAGGTCGCCGCGCCGTTCGCCGGCACTGCAACCCACGGGCCGTTCACGGTGATGCAGTTCCGAATGCCTTTGCACGGGTTCGGCTTCGACGGCTGCGCGGGTGCGGCCGCGTAGGCGGCCGTCGACGCAGCGGCGGCCGCTGCGAGCGCAACGACGAACGCGAGGCGCCTCATGCGAGCCGCCTGTACCAGAGGCCCGACACGAGCACCCCGGCGAGGATGAAGACGAGCGCGATCCCGATCGCGGCCGCGGTGACTTCGTGGTTCTGGCGTGTGTGCGCCGCGTGCGAGCCGAGGTCGGCGTACACCTGCAGCAGCGACGCCGCCGTGCCCGCCTGGAAGAAGCGGCCGCCGGAGAGCTTCGCCACCGTGCTGAGGTCGCTCGGGTCGGTGGGCACTGGGATCGTCTTCTTCTCCGGGTAGCCGCCGACGTTCGAGACCTGCGTCACCTGACCGCCCGCTGTGCCGACGAGGACGGTGTTCACGGGCACACCGAGCTTGCGCGCGTTCTTCGCCGCGACTGAGGGATCGAGCGCCTTCACATCCTGGGCGCCGTCCGAGAGCAGAACGACCGTCGCCGGCGGGTGATTCGTCCCCTTGCCGATGCCGACGGTTTTCGCGGCCACCGTCGCCGCCTCCTGGACGGCGTCGCCGATGTCGGTGCCGTTCGGCTGCGCCTGCGTCGGCAGCGCCTGCTCGATCTTCGTGCGGTCGAAGGTCGGCGGGACCGTGATGTACGGATGGACGTCGAAGACCTCGAGCGCGACGCGGTCGTTCGACGGAAGCTTCTGGAGCATCCCGATGATCGCGTTGCGGGCGGCGAGGATGCGCGTCGGCCGCACGTCGTTCGCGGCCATCGACCCGGACTTGTCGACGGCGAGGATGATCGTGGCGCCGGAGCGCGCGGTCGAGAGCTTGGCCTCCGGCCGCGCCACACCGAGCAGCAGGAAGGTGAGGCCGATCAGGAAGAGGATCGCCGGGATGTGGCGGATGCGCGGCGAGGGCCGGTGCACGAGGTTGGGTACGAGTGCGGGGTTCGCCCAGCGCGCAGCGTTCTGCTCGCGGCGGCGTTCGATCCACACGTAGCCGAACGCGGCGAGCGGGACCGCGATCAGCGAGAGGAGCAGGATCGGAGCGGCGAAGCTCATGTCGGGCTCGTCCTCCGCAGGAAGAGCGCGAGCTGGCGCAGCCAGTCGCCCTCGGTCGAGAGCGCGACGTGCGGGACACCGACCGACGCGAGCATCTGCACGAGCTCACGCCGCTCGGCCGCGGCGGCCTCGGCGAAGCGTGCGCGGATCTCGGGGTCGCTCGTGTCGACGCGGAGCTGGCGGCCGGTCTCGGGATCGACGAGATTCACCTCACCCACATCCGTGAGTTCCTGTTCGCGCGGATCTCGGATTTCGACCGCGACGGTCGGGTGCCGGCTCGCGAGCCGGAGCAGCGGCAGCCGCCAGTTCATCGGGCCGCGGAAGTCCGACACGACGATGCACAGCGCACGCTGGATGGCGAGCGCGTCGACGAGCTTGAGCGCCGCGCCCATGTCCCCCGTTCCCCGCGGCGACTCGCGCAGCGCCTCGAGGGCGAGGAGCAGCGCGCGCCGTCCCTGGCGGGGCCGGCGGAAGCGCGGCTCGTCGTGGCCGAACGCGACGAGGCCGAGCCGGTTGCCGCGGCGCGTCGCCGCCGTGCCGACGGCGAGTGCCACACCCTCGGCGACGTCGGTCTTGCGGCGGTCGGCGGTGCCGAAGCGCATCGACTCGGACATGTCCATCACGAGCCAGGTGACGAGCACGCGCTCCGCGAGCTCGACGCGCACATGTGTCTGCCCCGTGCGTGCCGTGACGTTCCACTCGATGCGCCGGACGTCGTCCCCCGGCTCGTAGGCGCGCACCTGAAAGAGCTCGCTGCCGAGCCCGGAGAACGCCGAGCGGTAGTCCCCGGAGAGGAGGCCGTCGACCCGGCGCCCGATCGACAACTCGAGCGCCCGGAGGCTCTCGGGTGTGAGGGTGCCGGGTCCCGGCTCCGCAGGAGTGCGCTCGACGCCGAGCGCATCCATGAGGGAGTTCGCGTTGCGTCCCCTCCGGGGTGTTTCCGTTTCCGCTTGCCTCACTCTCAGGCGGCGGCTGCAGGCGTCGGCCGCGTGCGACCGAAGTCGATCTGTGGCGGTTTGACGTGTTCGAGGACGTCGTCGAGGACGTCGTCGGCGGTGACTTCTTCGGCCAGGGCCTGGTAGGAGAGCACGAGCCGGTGGCGGAACGCGTCCCGCACGATCGACTCGATGTCCGACACGACCGCATAGTCACGCCCGTGCAGAAGCGCCATCGCCCGCGCCCCCGCAACAACGCTGATCGGGCCGCGCGGCGAAGCGCCGTAGGCGATGTACGGCGCGATCGACGGCACGCCCGCATCAGACGGCCTGCGCGTCGCGGTCGCAAGGTCCACCACCCAGCTGATCAACGCCGGATCGACATAGACCTCCTGCACCTTGCCCTGCAACCCCTTCAACTCCTCGAGCGACAACACCTGCTCCAACCTGGGCGGCGCCTCCAACGACCGCGACACCACCGTCAGCTCATGGTCATGCGTCGGATAGTCGACCAGGATCTTCAACATGAACCGGTCGACCTGCGCCTCCGGCAACGGATAGGTCCCCTCCGACTCGATCGGATTCTGCGTCGCCAACACAAGGAACGGCTCCGGCACCGGATAGGTGTTGTG
>JAFAHG010000103.1 GCA_019237315.1 Actinomycetota bacterium | reverse complement strand
GCGTCCTCGCACGGCACGCGCCGCTGATCGCGACCCTGCGCGCGGGGTCGACGCGCATCCATCCCGGCGGCGACGCGCAGGTGATCGAGTACGCGACCGGGCCGGGGTTCTTCCAGGTGCTCGAGAACCGCGCGATCGCGCTCGTCGACGCGGCGGTCGAGGCCTCGCAGGTCGACGAGGCGGCCGCGCGCGCGCAGCTCGAGTCCGCGCAGGCCGAGCTCGAGGCGATCGACCGCGGCGAGTCGACTGCCGACCGCTGGGTCGTCGAGCAGCGCATCCGCCACGCCGAGAACCAGCTCTCGGTCGCCGGCCGCGGCTAGCGGCTAGCCGACTTCGTTCGCGGCGGACGCAGCGAGGCCACAGCCGCGGTTCGCGTTCAGGCAGTCGTCGACGAGCGTCGTCAGGTCGCGTTCGTCCCAGCTGTTGACGAAGTCCGCGTGACCCGAGTGCTGGCCGCCGGAGGAAAGCATCGTCGTCCCGTGCGCGGCCTGCGGGGGATAGCGGTAGACGAGCGTGATCGCAGGCAGCGGAACCGGATGGCTTGCGGGGCAGCGGCCGTCGACGGAGTACGCCATGTGGCTTCGGTGGTCTGCGGTGTCGAGGTGCCGGCCGTCCCAGCAGTTCGGGAAGTTGACGTGCAGCTGCAGCGTCGCCTTGGGCGGACAGTCGGGGATGTCGGGTGATGCGGCCGGCACCAGCGCGTCGCGCGTCGTGTAGAGCGTCGTCTTCACGAGGCCGCAGTCCCAGTACGTGATCGCCGTAGACTGCGGCGCGATCGCGTGCGAGTTCCCGGCGACCATGCGCAGGCCGGAGGGGATGGTGCGGACGGGCGCCGTCGTCGCGCGGCGGTAGTAGACGGTCGCCCCGAGCGGCAGCACCGGGTTCCCGTTCGCGTAAAGCGTCGGCGCCCAGTACGCGGCCGTGTCTCCTGTCGGCTGGCAGGTCGTCGTGGCGGCTCGGAGGCTTGCGAGCGTCGAGAATGCGTTCGTCGACGTGTTGCCGACGAACGTGTGGTCGTGCGAGAAGCCGGGCTCGCGCGGGAAGACGATCGGGTCGTCCGGCGCGTGGTGGCTGTAACCGCACGTGCTGATGAAGTACGGCGCGCCGGCTCCGCCCGTCGCGGCGGCAGCCGGCGTCGCGCACACGGCGGCAGCCGCGACGAGCGCGAGGAACGTGCCGCGGCGGGGGAACTGCATGCCCGGAAGGCTACTGCCCGCGTCCACGGCGTCCCGCGTGCTCACTCGTACGTGTGACGGCGCGGTGCGCGCGTTGTTAGGTACACGCGCGCGCGCGAAACCCCCGCCCTTGGGTGGGGAGCCACCCGCCGCCCTCACTGCCGAGGCTACCGCCGACGCCGTCACGTGTCTGTCACGGAGGTGTGAAATCTCCGTGCCGTTTCGCCCACAGCCGCTGGTACGCTGACGCTCCCGGAGAGCTTTGAACGGCAGCTTGGCGACCGGGTCAACAAACGCCTAAAGAGCCCTCGCGGACGACGCGCTTCGCGACCTCTTTGGGCAAGGAGGGATACGTGGCGAGGCGAGACGCGGCGAGCGAGATCAGGAGGCTGGCGCAGGAGCGCATCCTGGTGCTCGACGGTGCGTGGGGAACGATGCTCCACGGCGCCGGGCTCGCGCCGGAGGACTACCGCGGGACGCGTTTCCACCGCCACCACGTCGACGTCGCCGGCGACCCCGACGTCCTCAACCTGACCCAGCCCGAGCTCGTCCGCTCGGTACACGAGCGCTACCTCGCCGCCGGCGCCGACATCACGACGACGAACACGTTCACGGCGACGAGCATCGGGCAGGCCGACTACGGCCTCGAAGACGCGGTGCGCGAGATGAACGTCGCCGGCGCGCGGCTCGCGCGGGAGGCCGCGGGCGACCGGTTCGTCGCGGGCAGCGTCGGCCCGCTCAACGTGACGCTCTCGCTCAGTCCGAAGGTCGACGACCCGGCCTTCCGCACGCGCACGTTCGACGAGGTGAAGGATGCGTACGCCGAGCAGATCGAGGCGCTCGCCGAGGGCGGTGTCGACCTGCTCCTCCTCGAGACGGTGTTCGACACGCTGAACGCGAAAGCCGCGATCCTCGCGGCGCGCGAGGCGGCGCCCGAGCTTCCGCTCTGGATCTCGGCGACGATCGTCGACCTCTCGGGCCGAACCCTTTCCGGGCAGACGATCGAGGCGTTCTGGGTGTCGGTCGAGCACGCCGACCCGCTCGTCGTCGGCATCAACTGCTCGCTCGGCGCACGCGAGATGCGCCCGTACGTCGCCGAGCTCTCGCGGCTTGCGCCGTGCCTCGTCAGCGCGCACCCGAACGCAGGTCTACCGAACGCCTTCGGCGGTTACGACGAGACCCCGGACGTGACGAGCACGCTCCTGCGCGAGTTCTCGGAGGCGGGCTTCCTCAACATCGCCGGCAGCTGCTGCGGTTCGACGCCGGAGCACACCCGCGCGATCGCGGCCGCGGTGCGCGGCCTCGCGCCGCGCGCGGTGCCGACACCCGCTCCCCGTCCGCGCTGGAGCGGTCTCGAGCCGTTCGAGATCGGACCCGACACGGGCTTCGTCCTGGTCGGCGAGCGCACGAACGTCACCGGTTCGGCGCGCTTCCGCCGCCTCGTCGAGGCCGACGACTTCACCGGTGCCGTCGAGGTCGCGCTCGAGCAGGTGCGCGGCGGCGCGAACATCCTCGACGTCAACATGGACGCCGACCTGCTCGAGAGCGAACAGGCGATGCGCACCTTCCTGAATGTGGTCGCGACGGAGCCCGAGGTCGCGCGCCTCCCGATCATGGTCGACAGCTCGCGCTTCAGCGTGCTCGAAGCGGGCCTCCAGTCGATCCAGGGGAAGGGGATCGTCAACTCGATCAGCCTCAAGGAGGGCGAGGAGCAATTCCTCGAACAGGCGCGCCGGGTGCGCGATTACGGCGCCGGTGTCGTCGTCATGGCCTTCGACGAGGAAGGACAGGCGACGAGCGTCGAGCGGCGCGTCGCGATTTGCGGGCGGGCGTACGACCTCCTGACGCAGGAGGTCGGCTTCCACGCAGAGGACCTGATCTTCGACCCGAACGTGCTCGCGGTCGCAACCGGAATCGAGGAGCACGACACGTACGCGCTCGCGTTCATCGAGTCGCTGCCGCGCATCAAGGAGCGCTGCCCGGGATCTCGCACGAGCGGCGGCATCTCCAACCTGAGCTTCTCGTTCCGCGGGAACGACGTCGTGCGCGAGGCGATGCACGCGGCGTTCCTCTACCACGCGATCCGCGCGGGGCTCGACATGGGGATCGTCAACGCGGGCCAGCTCGCGGTCTACGAGGACATCGAGCCGGAGTTGCTGGAGCGCGTCGAGGACGTCATCTTCGCGCGGCGCCCCGACGCGACCGACCGTCTCGTCGAGATCGCCGAGCGCTACAAGGGCGAGGGCACGAAGCGCGAGCGCGACCTCACGTGGCGCGAAGCGCCTGTCGAGGAGCGTCTCGCATACGCGCTCGTGCACGGCATCGTCGACTTCATCGAGGGGGACACCGAGGAGGCGCGACAGAAGGCTGAGCGACCGCTCGACGTGATCGAAGGCCCGCTGATGGACGGCATGCGCGTCGTCGGCGACCTGTTCGGCTCCGGGCGGATGTTCCTGCCGCAGGTCGTCAAGTCCGCGCGGGCGATGAAGCGTGCGGTCGCCTACCTCGAGCCGTACATGGAAGACGAGAAGGCCGGCGGCAGCACACAGGGCAAGGTCGTTCTCGCGACGGTGAAGGGCGACGTGCACGACATCGGCAAGAACATCGTCGGGGTCGTCCTCGGCTGCAACAACTACGACGTCGTCGACCTCGGTGTCATGGTCCCGGCCGAGAAGATCCTCGACGTCGCGGCCGACGAAGGTGCCGACGTCGTCGGACTCTCGGGGCTGATCACGCCGTCGCTCGACCAGATGGTCGACGTCGCCAAGGAGATGGAGCGTCGCGGCCTCGACGTGCCGCTGTTGATCGGTGGTGCGACCACGTCGCGCCAGCACACTGCGGTGCGCATCGCGCCCGAGTACTCGCACGAGACCGTGCACGTGCTCGACGCAAGCAGGGTCGTCGACGTCGTCTCGGGGCTCCTCGACCCGGCGCGCCGCAGCGTTCTGCACGAGGAGAACCTCGAGCTCCAGGCGCGTCTGCGCGAGCAGCACGCGGAGAAGCTGCGCCGGCCGCTCCTGCCGCTTGCCGCCGCACGGGCGAAGCGCGTGCGCGTCGAGTTCGACCACCTGCCGGCCGCCCCGTTCACCGGGGTGCGCTCGGTCGAGCCCGAGATCGCCGACCTCGTGCCCTACGTCGACTGGCAGTTCTTCTTCCACGCGTGGGACCTCAAGGGCAAGTTCCCCGCGATCCTCGACAACCCCGCGGCGCGCGAGCTGTACGACGACGCGCACGAGGTGCTCGATCGGCTGGCGGGCGGCTCCGAGCTCGCAGCCCGCGGCGTCTACGGCTTCTGGCCCGCCCACGCCGACGGCGACGACGTGGTGCTCGACGGCACGCGGTTCTGCTTCCTGCGCCAGCAGGCGGACCACGGCGACGGCCGCCCGAACCGTTGCCTCGCGGACTACGTCGCCCCTGGCGGCGACAGCGTGGGGGCGTTCGCCGTCTCCATCCAGGGCGCCGACGAGGTCGCCGCCGAATACGCCGACGCACACGACGACTACCGCTCGATCATCGTCAAGGCACTCGCCGATCGGTTCGCGGAGGCGTTTGCCGAGTGGCTGCACGCGCGCGCGCGCCGGGAGTGGTACGCGCCGGACGAGGCGTTCACGCCCGACGAGCTCGTCGCGGAGCGCTTTCGCGGCATTCGTCCCGCCTTCGGCTACCCCGCATGCCCGGATCACAGCGAGAAGCAGAAGCTCTTCGACCTGCTCGGCGCACGCGAGCTCGGGATCGAGCTCACCGAGAGCTTCGCGATGACCCCGGCAGCGGCCGTCTCCGGGATCTACCTCGCTCACCCCGACGCGAAGTACTTCGCGGTCGGGCGGATCGGGAACGACCAGCTGGAGGACTACGCCGAGCGGAAGGGCCGGCCGGTCGCCGACGTCGAGCGCTGGCTGCGCCCGAACCTGTCCTAGCCGCCCCCTCGGCTATCCTGCTTCCCGCAGGCGCCTTCGGGCGCCCGCGTCGTTTCCATGAGGACCACCCTGAAGAGAGGCGTCGGTCGCGGCGCCGAGCTCAACGGCAACGGGCACTCCGTCTTCCCGCCCGGGCCTGTCAGCGCAGTCGTCCGCTACCGACAGCCGCCGCCTCCCGGACGCACCGGTCTCGGGTTCATGCGTCGGATCCTGCTCGTCACCGTGCTCGTCGTGAGCGCGCTCGTCATCGGAGGTGCCGGCGGTGCGTACCTCTGGTTCCACGAGTCGGTGAACGCCGTGCGTGCGCACTCGACCGACGTGAAGATCGCCGAGAAGCAGCTCGACGTCGCGCTCCCGGGACAAGCCGCAATCGCGCTCGTGCTCGGGTACGACGCACGCCGCGGGATCGACGCGTTCGGGGCGTCCGATTCCCGTTCGGACACGGTGATGCTCATCCGCGCCGATCCGCAGACGAAGACGATCTCGATGCTCTCGTTCCCTCGTGACCTGATCGTCCCCATCTACTGCCCGGGCCGTTCCCCCGTCGACGACCGCATCAACTCCGCGTTCACGCGCTGCGGCTCGAAGGGGACGCTCGACACGGTCAAGCACCTGACCGGGCTTCCGATCAACTACCTGATCACCGTCAACTTCCACGGCTTCAAGGAGATCGTCGATCAGTTCGGCGGCGTCTGGCTCGACATCGACCGCCGGTACTACAACCACAACAACGGCAGCGCGGCGACGAACTTCGCCGACATCGACCTCCAGCCGGGCTATCAGCTCGTCACCGGCGGAAGCGCGCTCGACTTCGTCCGGTACCGGCA
>JAFAHG010000044.1 GCA_019237315.1 Actinomycetota bacterium | reverse complement strand
GATTCGCGTTGCAGCGCGCACGAGCGGGGACGTCGCGGCGTGAGCACCGAGCTCGTCAACGTCACGATCGACGGCGTCCAGATCCAGGTGCCGAAGGGGCTCGGGCTCGTCGAGGCGGCGCTCTACGCCGGGATCGAGATTCCCGTCTTCTGTTACGAGCCGCGGCTCGGGCCGCCGGTCGGCGCGTGCCGCATGTGCCTCTGCGAGGTCGCGCCGGGGCCGCCGAAGCCGCAGGCCGCGTGCACGCTCACGGTCGCCGACGGCATGGAAGTGAAGACCGCGCTCACGTCGGAGATGGCGCGCGACGCGCAGAACTCGACGCTCGAGTTCATCCTCGTCAACCACCCGCTCGACTGCCCCGTCTGCGACAAGGGGGGCGAATGCCCGCTGCAGGACCTGACGTTCCGCTACGGGCCCGGCTCGACGCGCATGGTCTTCCCGAAGCGCACGTTCGAGAAGCCGATCCCCATCTCGCCGACGATCGCGCTCGACCGCGAGCGCTGCATCCTCTGCTACCGCTGCACGCGCTTCTCCGAGTCGGTCGCGGAAGACGGACAGCTCGTCGCGGTGAACCGCGGCGCACTCTCGATGATCTCGACGTTCGAGGACGAGCCGTACCGCGCCGCGTTCTCCGGCAACGTGATCGAGCTCTGCCCGGTCGGCGCGCTCACATCGACGCAGTACCGCTTCGAGGCGCGCCCCTGGGAGATCCAGAACGTGCCGTCGGTCTGCGGGCACTGCCCCGTCGGTTGCAACATCAGCGTGACGACACGCGAGGGGAAGGTGAAGCGCATCCTCTCCCGCAACCACCCCGAGGTCGACGAGGGCTGGCTCTGCGACAAGGGACGGTTCGCCTTCGGGCATCTGCACGCCGCAGACCGCATCGCCGACCCGCTTCGCCGCAGCGGGGATGCGTTCACGCCGCTCTCGTGGGACGAGGGAATCGACGAGGCTGCGCGGCTCCTTCGCGCCGCCGGTTCCGCGACCGTGACCGCGCTCTCAGGTTCCGAGTCGGTCGAGCAGGCCTACGCGCTCGGCAAGCTCCTCCGGCAGGGGCTCGGGGCGCACACCGCGGTGCTGCCCGAGGACGTGCCGGACGGACTCGACGGGCTGCGCGCACCACTCTCGTCCATCCGCGACGCACAGACCGTCGTCGTCCTCTGCGACGAGCCCGTCGTCGAGCGCGCACCCGTCGTCGAGCTCTGGACCAAGGCTGCGCGGCGCAACGGTGCGCGCGTCGTCCACTCGCTGCCCGACGAACCGTGCGAAGGGGCAGTCCTCGTGACGGACGACCCTGACCGGGCGGCGTGGTACGCGTCGCGCTGCGGTGCGAACGCGGTCTTCTACCTGCCGCGCACCCCGAACACGCGTGGGGTCGCGGATGCATGGAGCGCGGCGGGAGACGGGGCGGCCGCCGACGCCGAGCCGCGCTTGCTCGTCATCTCGGGCGACGACGCGGCGCTCGACCCGTCGGTCCGCGACATGGCGGCGCGCGCCGAGAAGGTCATCGGCATCGGCATGTTCGCGGACTCGTTCGCCGGCATCGCCGATCTCGTCCTGCCGGGAACGAGCTACCTCGAGCGCGACGGGACGACGGTGAACCTGGAGGGCCGTCTCCAGCGCCAGCGCCGCACCGTCTTCGCCCCGTGCCCGGACGAGCTCGCGTGGATCGCGAGGCTCGGCGAACGATTCGGCGTGGAGATCTCCCCCTACGCCTCCACGGTCTTCGAGGAAGTGTCGGCCGTCTGCTACGGCAGCATCGCGTTCGCCGACATCGGCGAGCAGGCGCAGCTGCCCGCGCGCGCCGAGTCGCGGCCACCCGCTGCGGCGACACCCCCCGCGCGCGCGCAGAACGGCCACGGGCTGCGGCTCGCGACCTTCCGCCCGCTCTTCTCGGGACCGGCGGTCGAGCGCACGCCAGAGCTCCACTTCCAGCAGCCGGCGGGCGAGATCGAGCTCACCCGCGCCGACGCCCGCGCGCGCGGGATCGGCGCCGGCGACATGGTGAAGGTGAGCTCGAACGGGTCGAGCGTCGCGCTCCGCGCGAAGATCGCGCACGACCTCGCGGAAGGCACGGTCCGCGTTGCGGACTCCGACGCCGGCGACCTGCACGGGACGGTCGAGGTGGTCAAGTGAGCCACCCGGCCGAGACCTGGTGGATCGCGCTCCCCGAGGCGTTCATCGTCATCAACCTCGTGATGGTCGCCTTCGCGTACACGACGTGGCTCGAGCGGAAGGCACTCGGCCGCATGCAGCTCCGGTACGGCCCGAATCGTGCGGGCCCGTTCGGGCTGCTCCAGCCGATCGCCGACCTGATCAAGCTCGTCCGCAAGGAGGCGTTCGCGCCGGCCAGCGTCGTCGAGATTCCGTACATCGCTGCGCCGGTCGTCTCGTGCGCGACCGCGCTGCTCGCGTTCAGCGTGATCCCGTTCGGTCCCGGCTGGAAGGTGAGCCACTACTACATCAACGGCTCGGTCGTGAACGTGCCGATCTCGCTGATCCTGATCTTCGCCCTCGGCTCGATCGGGATCTACGGCTTCATCGTCGGCGGCTGGTCGTCGGACTCGAAGTACTCGCTGCTCGGCTCGATGCGCACCTGCGCGCAGCTCGTGTCCTACGAGGTGTCGCTCGCGCTGTCCGTCCTCGGCGTCGTGATGATGGGCCGCTCGCTCAACCTCGCGAACATCGTCGACAAGCAGCAGACGACGGTCTGGTTCTTCCTGCCGCAGTTCGTGGGTCTGTGCGTGTTCATGCTCGGCGGCATCGCCGAGACGTCACGCCCGCCGTTCGACCTGCCGGAAGCGGACACCGAGCTCGTCGCCGGCTACCACACCGAGTACTCCGGCATGCGCTGGGGGCTCTTCCAGACCGCGGAGTACATCAACATGATCGTGCTCTCCGGGCTGATGGTGACGCTCTTCTTCGACGGCTGGCACTTCCCGTGGGTGCACTCGCTCGACAAGCTCGGCCCGCTCTGGTTCGTGCTCAAGCTCGCGATTCTCGTCAACATCTTCATCTGGCTGCGCGCGTCGCAGCCACGCCTGCGCTACGACCAGCTGATGCGGTTCGGGTGGAAGGTGCTGCTGCCGGTCGCGACCGTCAACGCCGTCGTCACCGCGGCACTGGTGGTGTGGGTGTGACCGTCGTCCCGAACACGTTCAAGGGCTTCGGCGTGACGTTGAAGCACGTCTTCAAGAAGCCGATCACGATGCAGTACCCCGAGTACAAGCGGCCGATCTACCCGCGCTTCCGCGGGCGGCACCGCCTCTGGAAGCACGAGAACGGACTCGAGAAGTGCGTGGGCTGCTCGCTGTGCGCCGCCGCGTGCCCCGCTGACTGCATCCGCGTCGTCGCCGCCGAGAACACGCCCGACAACCGCGTCTCCGCAGGCGAGCGCTACGCGCGGATCTACGAGATCAACATGAGCCGCTGCATCTTCTGCGGCTACTGCGAGCTCGCGTGTCCGTTCGACGCGATCACGCTCGGCAACGAGTTCGAGATCTCCGAGTACAACCGCGACGATCTCATCTACACGAAGGACATGCTCCTCGCGCCGCCGGTGAAGCGCGTCCCCGTCGCCGACCCCGCGCTCTACGACACGCCGCTCCCGTACTACCGCACGGACTCGTAGCAATGGCAGCCAACGTCCTCGTCTGGTGCATCTGGGTGATCGCCGCGTTCGCGTGCCTCGCGAGCGCGGTCGCGGTCGTCAGCTTCCGCAACCCCTTCTTCTCGGCGCTCGCGCTGATCGGGAACCTCGCGTCGCTCGCCGTGCTCTACCTGCTCCTCGGCGGCGAGTTCGTCGCTGCGGCGCAGGTGCTCGTCTACGGCGGCGCGGTGATGGTGATGTTCCTCTTCGTCATCGCGTACCTCGGCGACCGCACCGAGGAGGCGCCGTGGGCGGGCGGCCCGTCGTGGCAGGCGGTCGGAACCGTCCTCGCAGCAGGTGCGATCCTCGTCGAGGTGATCGTCGCGATCGGTCTCACGACCGGCGGCGAGCTCACCCACGAGCACCACATCGCGCGCTCGTTCGGCTCGCCCGAGCACATCGGCCGCCTGTTCCTCACGGACCACCTGCTCGCATTCGAGGTGACGTCGATCGTGCTGCTCGTGGCCGCGGTCGGCGGCGTCGTCCTCGGCCACCACGCACGCGCGAACGAGGCAGATGCACGGGCCTGACATCAGCTGGTACATCGCGCTCGCGGTGATCCTGTTCGCCACCGGCTCGCTCGGCGTGCTTCTGCGCCGCAGCCCGCTGATCATCCTGCTGTCGGTCGAGATCATGTTGAACGGCGCGAACCTCGCGCTGATCGCGTTCGCGCGGCGGTTCGGCCACGAGGACGGCCAGGTGTTCGCGGTCGCAGTGATGGCGATCGCCGCTTCCGAGGTCGTCGTCGGGCTCGGGCTCATCGTCGCGATGAGTCGCCGCAACCTCGAGCTCGACGTCGACAAGCTGAGGACACTCAGAGGATGAACGCAGCCTCCTGGTTCTGCCTGGGCCTCCCGCTCGCCGCGACGGTTGCGATCACGCTCGCGGGGACGCGCGTCTCGCGCCGCGGCGCCGCCTACCTCTCGACGCTCACGACCGCCGGCGCCTTCGTCGCCGCGATCGTCGTCTTCGTCAAGCTCCTCGACCAGAGCCCGAAGCATCGTGGGGCGCTCACGACGTCCTGGACGTGGCTCTCGGCCGGGAAGTACCACTTCGGCCTCACGCTGCTGAACGACCAGCTGAGCGTGATGATGATGCTGATCGTCACCGGCGTCGGGTCGCTGATCATCGCGTACTCGATCGGCTACATGGACGGGGAGGACGAGGAGCGGCGCTTCTTCGCGTACATGTCGCTGTTCGTCTTCTCGATGCTGCTGCTCGTGCAGACGGCGAACCTGCTGCTCCTGCTCGCGGGCTGGGGCATGGTCGGCCTCTCGAGCTACCTGCTGATCGGCTTCTACCAGGAGCGCGCATCCGCGATCGCGGCGGCGAAGAAGGCGTTCGTGATGAACGCGTTCGGCGACGCCACGATGGCGATCGCGCTCTTCCTGCTGATCGAGCACACCGGCCACCTCGACTTCCACGGCGCGTTCGCGAATGCGCCGGTCGGCGGCACGGTTGCCACGCTGATCGCTCTCGGTCTCCTCGGCGGCGCGGTCGCGAAGTCTGCGCAGTTCCCGCTGCACACGTGGCTCCCCGACGCGATGGAAGGGCCGACCCCGGTCAGCGCCCTCATCCACGCGGCGACGATGGTGACGGCCGGCGTGTACCTGATCGTGCGCACGCATCCGCTGTTCGAGAACGCGCCGCACATCGAAGACCTCGCCGCAGGGCTCGGCGCGGGGACGCTGCTGATGGCGGGGCTCATCGCGCTCGTGCAGACCGACATCAAGCGCGTGATCGCATACTCGACGATGTCGCAGATCGGCTACATGTTCGTCGGCGCCGCCGGTGGTGCGTACGCGAACGGGATGTTCCACCTGATGACGCACGCCTTCTTCAAGGCGCTGCTCTTCCTCGCGGCCGGGATCATCATCCACGCGCTCACAGGCGAGCAGGACATCCGGCGCATGGGCGGACTCGGCCGGCGGATGCCGCACACGCGCACCGCGTTCCTCATCGGCTCGCTCGCGCTCGTCGGCATCCCGCCGTTCGCCGGGTTCTTCTCGAAGGACTCGATCATCGCGGCGCTCCTCAACCGCGGCACCTTCGGCGTCATCCTCGCGTTCTGCATGCTGATCGGCGCGTTCCTCACCGGTGTCTACACGTTCCGCCTCTACTTCATCGTGTTCCACGGCGACGAGTCCGACTTCGCGCGTGAGCACCTGCACAAGCCGCACGGCCGGCTCGAGGGTCCGTTCTCGATGGTCTCGACGGTGACGGTGCTCGCGGGCCTCTCCGTCGTCGGCGGCTTCGTCCAGTTCGCGCCGTTCTGGCATCCGCTCTCCGACTGGCTCGCGCCGATCGCGAAGCCGTTCGCCGAGGCGTCGAACAAGCAGGAGCTCGTCGCATCGGTGTGCGCGGTCGTGTTCGGCATCGCGGGGATCGCGGTCGCGCACAGCCTCTACGTCGCGAAGAGCTCGACGCTGCCGAAGGCGCTCGGAATCCTCAAGCACAAGTTCTACTTCGACGAGATCTACGACTGGGTCTTCTACAAGCCCGCCGTGCTGCTCGCGCAGGGGCTCGGCCGCTTCTTCGAGCGCCCCGTCGTCGCCGGCTCGATCCGTGAGGTGACGGTCGGGTTCGGCGAAGGGTCGACCGCCGTCGGCCGCGTGCAGAACGGGCTCGTTCGATCCTACGCGCTCGCCCTCGCGAGCGGCGTCGCCGTCCTCGCCGTCGTCTTCCTGGTGACGAGATGAACGCCTGGCTGACGACGATCCTGATCTTCCTGCCCGTCGCGGGCGCGCTCGCGATCTGGCTCCTGCCGCTGCCGCGCCACTGGGCGGGGTCGCTCGCGACGCTCGTGTCGCTCGTCGAGGTCGGCTTCTGGATCCTCTCGGTCGACCGCTTCGACTTCGGCCGTTCGACGCTCCAGTTCGAGCAGCGGCAGACGTGGTTCCGCGACCTCGGCGTCAGCTACCACGTCGGGCAGTTCGGCTTCTCGCTCTGGCTCGTCGGGCTGACGACGGTCGTCGGCGCTGCCTCGGTCGCGTACGCATGGTGGGCCGGCCGTGACCGGGCACGCGCGTACTTCGGACTGATGCTCTTCCTGACGGGCGCGGTAGTCGGCGTCTTCACCGCGCAGGATCTCCTCGTCTTCTACGCGTTCTTCGAGGCGATGCTGATCCCGCTCTACGTCCTGATCGGCGTGTGGGGCGGCGCGGGCCGGCTCGCTGCGACGCTCAAGTTCGTCGTCTACACGGTGGCGGGCTCGCTGTTGATGCTCGCGGCCATCGTGGTCTACGGTCTCCAGCAGGGGACGTTCGACCTGACGAAGCTCGACCAGAGCTCGAACAAATGGCTCTTCCTCGGCTTCGCCGTCGCGTTCGCGGTCAAGGCGCCGCTCTTCCCGTTCCACGGCTGGCTGCCGGACGCCTACCGCGAGGCGCCGCCGGAGGTGGCCGCGATGCTGTCGGGTGTCGTCTCGAAGGCGGCGGCGTACGGGTTCCTGCGCATCGCGATCACCAAGTTCCCGGGACCGACGCACGATTTCCGCATCCTCATCCTCGTGCTCGCGTCGATCGGACTCGTGTACGGCTCGCTGCTCGCGTTCCGCGCTCCCGACATCCGCGGCGTGATCGCGTACTCGTCGCTCGGGCAGATGGGGCTGATCACGCTCGGCGTCTTCGCCGCAAACGACCTCGGGTTCGACGGCGCGGTGCTGCAGATGGTGAACCACGGGCTGATCTCCGCGTCGCTCTTCCTGCTCGCGGCAATGATCGAGCGCCGCGCGGCGACCGGCGAGCTGTCGCTCCTCGGCGGCTTCGCACGCGGGCGGCCGGCGCTCGCGACGATCCTCATGACGACCGGCGTGATCGCCCTCGCCGTGCCGCTCTCGACGGCATTCGCGGGCGAGTTCCTGATCCTCGCCGGCCTCTTCCAGCACTTCTGGGCGTACGCGGTCGTCGGCGCGGCCGCGATCGTGCTCGCCGCGATGTACATGCTCCGGCTGATCTCAGCGGTGCTGCACGAGCGTGTCGGGCCCGCCGTGAGCGAGGCGGCGCTCGACCTGCGCGCGGGCGAGCTCGCCGTCGTCGTTCCACTCGTGCTGATCCTGCTCGGCCTCTCCGCGTGGCCGAACGCGATCAGCGGCCACTCGTTCGGCGTCGCGTCGGCGGACGCTGCGATCAAGAGCACGCTGGTCGAGACACCCGGCGGCGCAAACGAGCTCGCACTCGCGTCACCACTCGACTGGCATGTCGGCGCGGGAACGAACGCGTGCGCGGCCGTCGGCGACAAGTTCCTGAACGCGCACCCCGACCTCCTGGGCGGCACGCACGTCATGCGCTGCCCCGGCGGCCGCTTCCTGCGGCTGCAGATCCACGGTTCCGGCGGCCTCGCGCGCAGCGTGGTCTACGGGTGGGCGGCCGGATGATCCACAAGCCGCACGTCGACTGGTTCGCACTCTCGCCGACGCTGGCGCTGCTCGCCGCCGCAGGCGTGCTGCTCCTCATGGCCGTGCTCGTCCCGCGGCCGTGGCGGAAGGCGTCGTCGGCGCTCGTGTGCGGCGCCGGATTCGCCGCAGCGTTCGTCTTCGCCGTCCTGCTCGCGGACAAGAGCCCGCACGGCCACGCGATCGTCGCGGACGCGATGTTCCGAGACCGCTGGGCTGCCGTCGCGTCGCTGATCGTCGCGGGCTGCGGGATCGTCGCCGTGCTCGTCTCGTACGGCGAGCGCTGGCGCGAGCTGCACGTCGGCGAGTACTACGCGCTGCTCGCGTCCGCGGGCGCGGGGATGGCGTTCTTCGTCTCCGCGTCGAACCTGATGACGCTCTTCCTGGGGCTCGAGTGGTTCTCGATCTCGCTCTACATCCTGTGCGCGATCGACTACGACCTCGTCGGGTCGCTCGAGGCGGGGCTGAAGTACCTCGTCGTCGGCGCGGTCGGGTCGGCCACGCTGCTCTTCGGGTCGGCGCTCGTCTACGGCGGGACGGGACAGCTCGACTTCGACAAGATCGCAGCGGCGGGACACACGCACGATCCGCTGCTCGTCGTCGGTCTCGCGATGGTGATCGCTGGGCTCGCGTTCAAGTCGTCCGCTGCGCCGTTCCACATGTGGACGCCGGATGCCTACCAGGGGGCGCCGACGCCCGTGACCGCGTTCATGTCGTCGGCGACGAAGGTCGCCGCGCTCGTCGTCACCTACCGCGTGCTCGCGACGGCCTTTCCGCACGAGGCGCGCCTCTGGACCTGGGCCGTCGCGGGAATCGCGATCGCCTCGATTGCGATCGGCAACGTCGCCGCGCTCACCCAGCGGAACGTCAAGCGGATGCTCGCGTACTCGTCCGTCTCGCACGCCGGCTTCATGCTGATTCCGATCGCGGCCGCGAATGCGCTCGGCGCGCGGGCGCTCGTCTACTACCTGATCCCGTACTGCGCGCTCTCGCTGGGCGCGTTCGCGATCGTCGCGGCGCGCGAGCGCGAGCTCGGGGCGCCCGTGACGCTCGACAACCTCGCCGGGTTCGCGTGGGAGCGGCCCTTCTACGGCGCCGCGATGGCGACGTTCATGTTCGGCTTCCTCGGGTTCCCGCTGACCGGCGGCTTCGTCGGGAAGTTCTACGCGTTCGCCGCCGCGTACAGGCACGGCTGGTGGTGGCTGATCGTGGTCGGCGTCGCGGGGACGATCGTCTCCGCCGCGTACTACCTCGGCGTCGTCCGAGCCATGTACATGCGCGACCGCATGGAGCTCCAGCTGGCCCCCGCGGGTGGCTCGCCGCCACGCGACCTGATGCTCGGTGCGGGCGTCGCGCTCTGCGTCGCCGTCTCGGTCGGGTCGTTCTTCGCCGTGCAGCCGCTGATCGACGTCGCGCACGCCGCCGCGAAGTCGCTGCCGCTCTAGCGAATCGCGACGGCGGCCTCGACCTCGACGGCGAGCCCGCCGGGAAGTTCGGCGACGCCGATGGCGCTACGCGCACAAAGTCCCGCGTCCTCGCCCCACAGCTCGACGATCGCCTCGCTGAACCCGTTCGCGACCGCCGGCTGCTCGCCGAAGCCGGGGGCGGAGCGGACGAGCACGAGCACCTTCAGCCAGCGCTCGACACGATCGAGCGAGCCGAGCTCCTCGCGCAGCGTCCGGCACATGAGGTGGGCTGTCGCACGCGCAGCCTCCCTGGCGCGCTCGAGGTCGACGTCGTCGCCGACGCGGCCGCACCGTGTGATGTCGCCGTTCCCCGACAGGTAGCCGATGCCGTCGTGGACGAGCAGGCGCCGGAGGCGCGGCGTGAACGGCAGCAGCGGCGGTGCGGGCAGCTCGATGCCGAGCTCGGCGAGGCGCGCCTCCGGAGACATGGGGCGAGCCTACGGGAAAGCCTCAGGCGGAGACGGCAGCCGATTCCGGCGCGCCGGCCGGCTCGGACCGGGGGCGGCCGATCCACAGCGCGACCGTGAGCAGCCAGGCGAGCTCGATACCGAGGAAGATCTTCTCCCACAGGCCACCGAGCGAATGCGGGCGGAGGTGTGCGCGCCCGAGGAGCAGCACCGGCACGAGCGCGCCCCACGAAAGGGCGGTGAGAAGCGGCGCGACCGGTCGCCACGAAGACTCGCCGCGCAGTGCACGCGTCGCGAGGCGCGTTCCGAGAACAACCGCGATGAAGGCGACGGCCGCAAGGACGAGGTGGACGCGCGCAAGACCGTGCGTCTTCGTCCCGACCGGATCGTCCGGGAAGAAGGCGAGGAGCGCGGAGGCCACCGCCCAGACGGAGAGCAAGACGAGCGCGTTCGGAAGCAAGCGGCGCCGCGGCGCCGTCGCCGCGAGCGCGTACACGACGAGCAGGCTGAGCACTCCGCGGAGCACGAAGTTCACGTTCATCAGCCAGCCCCACGCGCCGGCGCTGCCGTAGTCGCTCTCCGCGTTGTGGAGGACGCTGAAGTGCGGACGCAGGAAGACGAGCGCTACGTCGAGTGCGACGTACGCGACGACTGCGCCTGCCGCGAGCTGCGCGGAGCGGCGCGCGGTCACGTGCTCAGCCTACGGCTTTGCGGGCCGCAAGCCGCCGGTGCGGCGGAGGTACGGCGCAACGACGATCCCGGCCTTCACGGCGAACACGCCGAGGCAGGCGACGACCGACGAGATCGCCAGCGGCGGCACCCCGTGCAGGGCATGGCGGCGGACGGCGCACGAGAGCACGACGAGCACGACGGCGATGCACCAGAGGAACGCCTGCATCCCGGCGACCGGGTCCGTCGACGCGTCCAGGTACTCGCCGAACGACGCGATCGCGGCCACGGCGACGAACGGGACGGCGAGGAGCAGCACGTCGAGAGCGGCACCGTGCGCGCCCTGTGCGTCCGCGAGGCCGGCAACGGCCACGAGGACGACGGGAAGGAAGCGGCGCGCCACTGCGCATAGCTTCGACCCCAGGCCGGACGATCCTCCTATTGTTCCGCGCATGGCGACTCTCACATGGCTCGGACACTCCGCGTTTCGCATCGAGAGCGACCGCGGCAAGCGCGTCTACGTCGACCCCTTTCTCAACGGCAATCCGAAGGCGCCGCAAGACGCGCTGCAGCCCGAACGCGTCGACATCATCGCGGTCACGCACGGACACAGCGACCACGTCGGCGACACCGTGCAGCTCTCCAAGTCGTTCCCCGACGTTCAAATCGTGGCGCAAGTCGAGCTCAAGGGATGGCTCGGCGTCCAGGGCGCGAACGTCGGTGAGCTCCCCGGGATCAACAAGGGCGGCTCGCAGGAGATCGACGGCATCCGGTTCAGTCTCGTGAACGCCTTTCATTCGTCGAGCTCGAACGACGGGGACTACCTCGGCGAGGCGTGCGGGATCGTCGTGCGACTCGAGGACGGGAAGACGATCTACTTCGCCGGCGACACGTGCGTCTTCGGGGACATGGCGCTGATCGCGCGGATCCACGAGCCCGACGTGGCCGTCCTGCCGATCGGCGACTGGTTCACGATGTCGCCGCGCGAGGCCGCGGTTGCACTCGAGCTGCTCGGGAACCCCCGCTGCGTTCCGTGCCACTTCGGCACCTTCCCGCTTCTCACCGGAACGCCCGACGAGCTTGCGCAGCTCGCGCCGAACGCGAAGGTCGAGCGGCTCGAACCCGGCGACTCGATCGACGTGTGACGTACTCGATCGCGGCCTGCGACCTCGAGCGGCGGCAGTGGGGCGTCGCGACGCAGTCGAAGTTCCTTGCCGTGGGGTCGGTCGTCCCGTGGGCCGAGGCCGAGGTCGGGGCGATCGCCACGCAGGCCTACGCCAATCCGCGCTATGGGCCGGACGGGCTCGCGCTCCTACGCGCAGGTGCAACTGCGGAAGACGTCGTCGCGCGTCTGACCGAAGGCGACGAGGGCCGCGCGCACCGCCAGCTCGGGGTCGTCGACGACCACGGCGGCAGCGCCTCCTACACGGGCGACGAGTGCCTCGACTGGGCGGGCGGACTGACCGGCCCCTGCTACGCGGCGCAGGGGAACATCCTCGTCTCGGCGGAGACGGTGCACGCGCTCGCAGAGGCATTCGAAGGGTCGACCGGCCGGCCGCTCGCCGAGCGGCTCATCGCCTGCCTCGCAGCGGCCCAGGCGGCCGGCGGCGACCGCCGCGGCCAGCAGTCGGCGGCGCTCCTCGTCGTCGAGCGCGACGGCGGCTACGCCGGTCTCTCGGACGTCCTCGTCGACCTCCGCGTGGACGACCATCCGGCGCCGGTCGCGGAGCTCGAGCGGCTCTACGGCGCGCACCAGGCGATCTTCGGCCAGACGCCGCGCGACGAATGGATCGCGGTCGACACGAACCTCGCGGCCGAGCTCCAGGAACGCCTCGCGGCGCTCGGCTACGAGGGCGGCCTCGCCGATACGTTCACGCGCTGGGCCTCGACGGAAAACCTCGAGGAGCGCATCGACGGGGTCGACCACGTCGACCCGGTCGTGCTCGAGGAGCTGCGGCGCCGGTGAACGGCTACGAGATCGCGCGGCTCGAGGACCTCGACTCGATCCCGATCGGCGACGGCGTCCTCTGGCACCCGGTGCGCCGCCGGTTCGACATCCGCAGCTTCGGCGTCAACGCGTACACGAGCGAGCGCGTCGGCGACCACGTCGTCGAGGACCACGACGAGTCGGGCGCCGGCGCCGGGGGGCACGAGGAGCTCTACGTCGTCGTGCGCGGACGGGCGACGTTCACCGTCGACGGCAACGAGATCGACGCCCCGGCGGGGACGTTCGTCTTCGTCCGCGATCCGAAGCTTCGACGCAGTGCTATCGCCGAAGAAGACGGGACCGTCGTGCTCGCACTCGGCGGCGAGCCGGGCGCCGCCTACCAGGTATCGCCGTGGGAGTCGTACTTCGCGGCGTTCCCCGCGCTGCGCGAGGAGCGGTACGACGAAGCAATCGCGCTGATGGAGGCGGGACTGCGCGAGCATCCGGGCAATCCGTCGATTCTCTACAACCTCGCGTGCGCCGAGGCGCTCGCCCGCCGCTCGGCGGACGCGCTTCGTCATCTGGCCGAGGCGGTGAGTGTGGAGCCGCGCCTGCGCGAGCGCGCGCAGGCCGACCCGGACTTCGACGCGATCCGCGCCGAGCCGGGGTTTCCCGCCTAGTTCTCGCGGCCCTTGACGGGCAGCACGAGCTGGAAGCGCGCGCCCTTCGGCTCTCCGTCCTCGTAGAAGAGGCGGCCGCCCTGCGCGCGGGCGTAGGTCTGCGCGATCGCGAGTCCGAGACCCGAGCCGCCGTCGCTCCGGTCTCCGTCGCGCGTGAAGCGCTCGAAGAGCTTCGGTGCGAACTCGGCCGAGACACCGTCCCCCTCGTCCTCGACCCACAGACGGAAGTGCGTGTCGAGCTGCTGCGCGGCGATGCGCACGGGCGGCTCGCCGTAGCGGAACGCGTTCGTGACGAGGTTCGCGACGATGCGGTCGAAGCCGTTCGGATCGGCCACCGTCTCGAGGTTCGGCGCGACCTCGAGGTCGACGTCGACGATGCGGTCGGGTGCGACCTGGCGCAGGATCGACTCGATGCGCGCGCGCACCGGAAAGCGCCGGGGCTTGATGGTGACGGCGTCCTGCTCGAGCTTGCTCAGGTCGAGCAGCTGGTCGACGAGCCTGCGCATGCGGTCGGACTGCTCCCACAGCGTCCGCTGGAGAATCTCAACCTGCTCCGGCAGTAGATCGTCACCGCGGTCGCGCAGCGTCGAGCTGACGCCGTGGATCCCTGCAACGGGGGCGCGGAGCTCGTGCGCCGCAAGCGCGACGAATTGCGACTTGAGCTCGCTCGTGCGGCGTTCCTTCTCGAGTGCGACGGTCGGAACGAGCGCGGTCGCGACGAACTCGCCCGCGGTCGTGAGGATGTCGAGCTCCTGTTGCTCGATCTCGAACGCAGTGCCGCCGCAGTCGACGAGCGCGAGGCCGAGACACGAGTCGCCGGCGATGAACGGCACAGCAACGACGGCGCGGATGCGCAGCGCGCCCGCGACGACGAGCGGCACGTCCCCGTCGAGCTGCGCGTCACGCGCGAAGACCGCGCAGCGCTGCTCGAGCGCGCGACGGAAGAGCGGCCAGCCCTCGACGGGCGGAAGCTGGCCGTGCAGGACCTCGAGGTCGTCGAAGCCGTGCTGTGCGGCCGGAACCGGGTCGAAGCTGCCGGTGCCGTCCTTGAAGACGGCGACGCGCTCGAAACCGAACCCCTCGTCGTTCAGATGCCGCGCGACGCACGTCAGCAGGCCGTCGACGCGCGACTCGCAACCGGCGAGCTCACGTGCGAAGCGTTGCAGTGTGTCCAGGGCAATGCGCGGTCCGGTGCGCATGCCGTCGGGCTGGTCCATTGGCACGAGGGGGTCGGGAAAGAGATCGGACTCCCTCGTTCCCGGAAAACCGGGTGTTCAAACGGGGTCAGGAGACGAGTGGGAGCGTACGGGTGAACCCGCCGCTGCGGGCCTCGTCGACCGCCCGGGCGATCTCGAGCACCGCGCGGGCGGGCTCGGAGTCGGGGTCGGCGAGAACGAGCGGCTCACCAGCGTCGGCGGACTCGCGGACACGCGCGTCGAGCGGGACGTTGCCGAGGAGCGGCACGCCGAGCTGCGTCGCGAGGCGCTGGCCGCCGCCCGCGCCGAACACCTCGGAGGTCATGTTCTCGATCACGCCGAGGAGCTGCATGCCGGTCTTCAGGGCCATCTCCGCGGCGCGCACGGCGACCTCCTGCGCGAGGAGCTGGGGCGTCGTGACGACGACGGCTTCGGCGCGGGGGAGCAGCTGGCCGAGGGAGATCGACACGTCGCCGGTTCCCGGGGGCATGTCGACGACGAGCACGTCGAGCTCGCCCCAGTGGACGTCCTCGAGGAACTGCTCGAGCGCCTTGTGCAGCATCGGGCCGCGCCACATGATCGGCTGGTTGTCGTCGAGGAAGAACCCGATCGACATCAGCTTCAGGTCGTGCTTGACGGGCGGGATCATCAGCCGATCGACGAGGACGGGCTTCTGCCGGATGCCGAGCATGTGTGGGATCGAGTGGCCGTAGACATCCGCGTCGAGGACGCCGACGCGGCGGCCGAGAGACGAGAGGGCTGCGGCGAGGTTGACGGTGAGCGACGACTTGCCGACGCCGCCCTTGCCCGAGGCGACGGCGAGAACGCGCGTCGCGGGGTCGAGTTGGATGCGGCGGTCTTCCTCCGGGCGGCCGCCGCGGAGCTTCGTCGTGAGGGCCGCGCGTTCGTCGGGCGTCATGACGTCGAACTCGAGGCGGACGGAGGCGACGCCGGGAACGCCGCCGACCTCGCGGGCCACCTGGTCCTGGAACGAGTTGCGCAGCGGACAGCCGGCGACGGTCAGCGCAATCGTGACGGTGACGTCGCCGCCGTCGATCTCGATCCCGCGCACCATGTCGAGCTCCGTCACCGGCTTGCGGAGCTCGGGATCGATCACGCGCGAGAGCGCCTCGAGGATCTGGTCGCGCATCGCTTGAGCCTAGCTCGGCCGGCGACACCGGCGGTGAACGGCGGTGTCCGACACCGCCTATCGAAACCGTCCCGGCGTCAAGTGTCCTTTGGGGGAAATCTGTGACGATTCGTCCACAGGAGGGGCCGGTAGCCCGAGGCGCCGCTTCAGTCCCGCGGCATTCCGGACGGCGAACCCCTCCCAGTCGTTGTTGAAGTACGCGTACACGTCGCCACGGTCGCCCCACGCGCGGATCTTCGCCGCCCACTCGTCGAGCTCCGACTCGCTGTAGTTCCCGCGCAGGCCGCGGGTGCCGGCGTGGAACCGGACGAACGTGAAGTCGGCGGTCAGCTCGAGCGTCTGGAACGCGTGGATCTCAGGCCGGTCCGCGATCACGAGCGCGACGCCGTGCTCTCGCAGGAGCTCCATCACCTCGGGCACGAACCAGCTCTCGTGCCGGAACTCGAACGCGTGCCGCAGTCTCTTCGGCAGCGCCGCGAGCGCGGCCGCGAGGCGCTCGTCGTCCCGGCGGAAGGTCGGCGGGAGCTGCCAGAGCAGCGGACCGAGCTTCGGCGAAAGGACCAGCGGGTCGATCCGCTCGAGCAGCAGCGCGAGGTGCTTCGCCGTCTCGTGCAGGCGCACGACGTGCGTCAGGTAGCGGCTGACCTTCACCGCGAAGAGGAAGTCGGGCGGGCTCTCCGTCACCCATCGCGCAACCGATTCGCGGCGCGGCAGGCGGTAGAACGTGGTGTTCAGCTCGACGGTGTCGAAGCGGCTCGCGTAGAACCGGAGCCACTCGTGTGCCGGAAGGCGAGGCGGATAGAAGACGCCGTTCCGCCAGTGCGCGTAGTTCCAGCCGCTGCAGCCGACTCTCACAGCGCCGCGCAATGGAGTCACGCTCCAGGATGGCGCCTCAGGTGGTGAGCGCCGTCGCGATCCGCGTGCACACCTCGTGGTTCCCCGCCGCGACGACGCGCGAACGCCCCTGCAGGTCGAGCGGGTGCTGCCCGAGGTCGGGCCAGTCCGGGAGATGGAATGCGAGCCCGCGCTCGCGCACGAGAAGCTGCCCGGCGGCGAAGTCGACGGAGCGCGCCGGCTTGAGCACGACCACGGCGTCCGTGCGTCCCGCTGCGAGGTGGCAGTACGTGATCGCCTGCGCACCCATCACGCGCAGCCGATCGGTCAGCGGAGCGAGCCCGACGAGGCTGTCGCGGACGAGCACAGCACGCGTCGCCTCGAGCGAGAGCACCTCGACGGCGTCCTTCGGCTTCGTCGTCAGCGGCGCGTCGTTCAGGAACGCGCCCTCCCCTCGTTCCGCACGCCACTCCTCGTTCGCACCGAAGTCGTAGACGTAGCCGAAGAAGACGTCGTCCATCGTGTCGCCGTCCGCGACGGCGACCGACAGCGCGAAGTACG
>JAFAHG010000109.1 GCA_019237315.1 Actinomycetota bacterium | reverse complement strand
ATCACGCTCTTCACCGGCGCCGCGTTCGCGTTCCTCTGGTTCCTCGGGAGCCTGCACGCGCGGATCATCCGGTACGACCCCGACGGGTTCTACGCGAGCATCGTCGTCCTCGGTGGCGCCGCGCTGATCGCGATCCAGGCAGCCGCGCTCGGCTCGAGGTCGGCCGAGTTCATTGCCCCGGCGGCCGCGTGCTCGGCGACGGTGATCATCGGCTCGTCGCTCGCAGCACTCCACGCCCGCAAGGTGAACCGGATCGTCGGGCGGCTCGGGATCGCAGGCGGGATCGCAGTCTTCGGGCTCGGCCTCGCGGAGGCGGCCGCCGACTGGACGTTCGTCGGCTCGACGTTCTGGGCCTCGTCGCTCGGCTTCATGCTCTGGGTCCTCGTCACCGCGACGTACCTTTCCGTCGGTGAGTTCGCACGCAAGGTTCCGTCCGCCGCCGGCGCACAACGAGCCGGTGCGGGACTACGCCCCGGGCAGCCCTGAGCGCCTGAGCCTGCAGGCGCGTCTCGACGAGATGCGCGCGGCGCGAATCGACGTCCCACTCGTCATCGGCGGGCGGTACGTCCACACGGGAAACACGAAGCCGGCCGTGATGCCTCACGACCGCGAGCACGTGCTCGCCGACGTGCACCAGGGGACGGCCGAGCACGTGCGCCAGGCGATCGACGCCGGCGCCGCAGCGTGGGAGGACTGGTCGCGCTGGCCCTGGGAGGACCGCGCATCGGTGTTCCTGCGCGCAGCCGAGCTGCTGGCGGGGCCGTGGCGCGACACGCTCCTCGCGGCGACGATGCTCGGCCAGTCGAAGACCGCGCACCAGGCGGAGATCGACGCTGCCGCCGAGCTGATCGACTTCTTCCGCTTCAACGTCGAGTTCATGGCGCGGATCTACGAGGAGCAGCCGATCTCGTCGCCCGGGGTGTGGAACCGGCTCGAGTACCGGCCGCTCGAGGGCTTCGTGTTCGCCGTGACGCCGTTCAACTTCACGTCGATCGCGGGCAACCTGCCGTCCTCGGCGGCGCTGATGGGGAACGTCGTCGTCTGGAAGCCGGCGTCGACCGCGATGCTCTCGGCCTGGTACATCATGCGGCTCTTCGAGGAGGCTGGCCTGCCGCCGGGCGTGATCAACCTCGTGTTCGGGTCCGGCGCGACGATCGGCGACGCGGCGCTCGCCTCACCCGACCTCGGCGGCATCCACTTCACCGGTTCGACGCCCGTGTTCCAGTCGATGTGGAAGACGGTCGGCGACGCGGTGGCGGGCTACCGCAACTATCCGCGCATCGTCGGCGAGACCGGCGGCAAGGACTTCATCGTCGTGCACCCGTCGGCGGACGTCGACGCGGTCGCGACGGCGATCGTGCGCGGCTCGTTCGAGTATCAGGGGCAGAAGTGCTCGGCGGCATCGCGCGTCTACGCACCGTCGAACCTCTGGCCGAAGCTGCGTGAGCGCCTCGCCGAGGACGTGTCGACGATCAAGATGGGCGATGTCACCGACTTCTCGAACTTCATGGGCGCGGTGATCGACGGCGGCTCGTTCGCGACGCAGCGCGAGGCGATCGAAGAGGCGAAGCGTCATCCCGACACGGCGATCGTGACCGGGGGCGGCTACGACGACTCGCAGGGGTACTTCGTCGAGCCGACGATCGTGGAGACGCGCGACCCCGCGTTTCGCCTGCTGCGCGACGAGCTCTTCGGACCGGTCGTCACGACGTACGTCTACGACGAGAACCGCTGGGACGACACGCTCGACCTCGTCGACAGCACTGCCCCGTACGGTCTGACCGGCGCCGTCTTCTCGGAGGACCGGAGCGCGGTGCAGGTCGCGGCGGAACGGCTGCGCTACGCGGCGGGGAACTTCTACGTGAACGACAAGCCGACGGGCGCGGTCGTCGGCCAGCAACCCTTTGGCGGCGCGCGTGCGTCCGGGACGAACGACAAGGCGGGCTCGATGTGGAACCTGATCCGCTGGGTCAGTCCGCGAGCGATCAAGGAGCAGTTCGTCCCGGCGAAGGACTACCGCTACCCGTACATGCAGGACGAGCGCTAGCCGAGCTTCACGGTCGCCGCGAGCGCGTTCCACGTGCTCGTGAACGACGCCGAGCAACCGCCATGTACCGACACGCGCTTCGCACCGTTCGCGAGGAACTGAGCCGCGACGTCGGGCAGCGTGTGCGGGCAGAGCGTCGACGCGGGTAGCGAGGCGACCGCCTTGAACGCGCTCGCGACGGCGCGGAGCTGGACCGCGGTCAACTTCGTGCGGCCGACGGTTGCACCGTTCGCGGTCACCGCCCCGCCGGCGGAGATCGTCACGGTGAACGGCCGGATGTTGCCGCCCGTGCGCCCGAACGACCAGCTCGCCGCCGCGGGAGCGGCGAGAACGAGCGACACGAGCACTGCGGCGAAGAGCTTCACGCCGTCGAGGGTAGCGCGAGCGGCGACCGTGACAGCAGCCAGAACGAGCCCTCGACCGAAGGGCCGATCAGCACGACGAACGCGACCGTCCCGGCTCCCGCGGTGCCGCCGAGCGCAAGGCCGGCGAGGAGCGCGACGAGCTCGAGCGTCGCGCGCACCGCGCCGATCCGAAACCGCGTGCGGCGCGCGCCGACGACCATCAGCGAGTCACGCGGCCCCGCGCCGAGCGCGGCGCCGAGGTAGAAGCCCGACCCGGCACCGATCAGCGAGATCCCGGCGGCGAGCAGCACGATGCGCACCGCAAGCGGCTCGTGCGCAAGCCGGCCGACTGCGTGGATCGCGGTGAGAACGATGATCGTCACGCTGATCCCGACCGCGTTCGTGATCGTGCCGACGCCGATCGGTGCGCCGAGCCGCCAGGCGAGGACGACGATCGCGAGCGAGATGACGAGGTTCGCCTCTCCGAACGACAGCGGGGAGTGACGCGAGAGCCCCTGGTTGAGGACGTCCCAGGGCGCGAGGCCGAGCTTCGACTCGAGCATGAGGACGATGCCGGCCCCGAACAACGTCACGCCGCCGCCGAGCAGCGCGAGGCGCGCGCCGAGCCCGCCGCGCAGCACCGGCGGCGCTTTCATCCGCGCCCGGCCTTGTGCAGCTGTGCGTAGATCGAACGCGCCGTCTTCGCAGGCACGCCCGGCACGCCCTCGAGCTCCTCGGCCGACGCGGCGAGCACGCGCTCCGCCGAGCCGAAGTGACGAAGCAACGCACGCCGCCGCGCGGGCCCGACGCCCTCGAGCTGGTCGAACATCGGCTCGCGCGCCGACGCGGCGCGACGCTGGCGGTGGTACGTGACCGCGAAGCGGTGCGCCTCGTCGCGAATCCGCTGCAGAAGCTGCAGGCCGGGTGAGTGTCCCGGCAGCACAATCGGATCGGAGAGGCCGGGAACGAAGACCTCCTCGATCCGCTTCGCGAGCGAGATGACCGCGACGCGCGGCAGGTCGAACTCCTGCATCGCCGCGAGCGCAGCTGCGAGCTGTCCCTTGCCGCCGTCGATGACGACGAGGTTCGGCGCGGCGGCGAACGAGTCGTCGTAGTCGCCCCCGGTTCCCATCGCGAGCCGTGCGAAGCGGCGCGACACCACCTCGGCCATCGCCGCGAAGTCGTCTTGCCCCTCCTGCCCGCGCACCGAGAACTTGCGGTAGTGCGCCTTCTTCGGGAGACCGTCCTCGAACACCACCATCGATCCGACGATCTCCTGGCCCTGGATGTTGGAGATGTCGAAGCACTCGATGCGGATCGGGAGCGACTCGAGGTTCAGCTGCTCGCGCAGCTCCTCCAA
>JAFAHG010000089.1 GCA_019237315.1 Actinomycetota bacterium | reverse complement strand
CCCTGCGCGCCCGCGAGCTGCTCGGCGCAGAAGCGGTAGAGCTCCTCGCCGCGCTCCCACAGCTTCGTCAGCTCGGCGAGATCCGCGTCGCCTCGCTCGAGCCGCTCGACGATCTGCTCGAGCTCGGCCTGCGCCTCCTCGAAGGTCATCCCGCGCGCGCTCCGAACGCGCCGCCGACTACCTCGACTGCGAGCTCCGTCCCGGTCGGCGGCGGCTCGCGCACGAGCGCGTCGCCTGCCCGCACGATCGCGTAGCCGCGTTCGAGCGTCGCGCGCGGCGAGAGCGCGCGCAGACGGACGTGCACGTTCTCCAGCCGCGCGCGACGACGCTCGAGCGCGAGGAGCGGTGCACGCCGGAGCCGTTCGTGCGCGGACGCGAGTCGCTCGCCCCGGCGCTCCACGATGCGATACGCGCCGCGGGAGAGTCCCGCGTGTGCACGTTCGAGCCACGTGCGCAGCTCCGTGAGATCGGGGACGACGAGACGGCCTGCGACCGACGGCGTCGACGCGCGCACGTCGGCGGCGAGGTCGACGAGGGGCGTGTCCTGCTCGTGACCGACCGCGGAGACGACCGGAACCGCGCACTCCGCGACCGCACGCACGACGCGCTCGTCGGAGAACGGCAGCAGGTCCTCGAAGCTTCCGCCCCCGCGCGCGAGGACGAGCACGTCCACACCGCGCTCGCAGAGGTCACGGATCGCGGTGACGATCGACGGCGCCGCGCGCGGTCCCTGCACGTACGTCTCCGCGACGAGGACGTGCGCGGGCGGAAAACGCGTCGTGATCGCCGTGAGGACGTCGCGCTTCGCGGCGGCGTCGTTTCCGGTCACGAGACCGATCAGCGACGGGATGCGCGGCAGCGCACGCTTGCGCTCCGCCGCGAACAACCCTTCCGCGGCGAGTCGCTGCTTCAACCGCTCGAGCGCGGCGAGATGCGCACCGAGTCCGAACCGCTCGATCGTCAGCACGCGCAGATGGAAGTCGCCCTTCTGCTCGTACAGCTCCGGGCGGCCGTACACGTGCACGAGCTCGCCGTCGGCGAGGTCGAGGCGCAGCCCGTCGAACTGCCCGCGCGGCATCTGCGCGGCAAGGCATGCCCCGTCGACCGGATCCTTCAGCGTGAAGTAGACCGTCGCCCAGCGCTCCTGCCGCCGCAGCTCCGTGAGCTCGCCCTCGATCCAGATCGTGGGCAGCTCCTCGAGGCGGCGCGCGACGGCGTAGTTGAAGGCGCGCACCGAGTACACCTTCCGTTCGGCGGCGGCCTCGGCCATCGCCGAAGGCTAGCGCGGGCTAAAGGAGGATCTCGGCCGCCGTCTGGTGCGTGCAGCCAGAGGTGACGAGCTCGACGGCGCGATGCAGGTCGGCCTCGGAATGGGCGAGCCGCTCAGCGAGCTCGAGCGGGTAGCCCGCCTCCACGAGCACGTGCAGACGCCACGACTCGACCTTCTCGCGTTCCGTCTGTGGGTATGCCGTGGTCTGTGTCATGTCTCGCGCGTGTTCGCCCTTTCCTAGACGAACCCTGCTCCCGAAAGTTTGTCAGGTTCTGGCCATGAGCTCGTCGACCTTGCGCACGAGGTCGTGGATCCGCCGGTCGAGCAGCTCCCGCTCGACCTCGGCTTCGGTCGCGATCTCCTGGAGGCGAGCGCGGAGGCTCGTCTCGACGTCCTGCACGCGGCGCTCGAACGAGGTGAGCGTCTGGTCGCGATGGTGCTCGAGCGCGTCGGGCAGCGTCGCAAGCCGGCCCTCCACCTGCTGCACCGCCTGCGTCGCAACCTGTTCCACCTGCTCGGCGAGCACGCCGTTCGCTTCGCGCGCGAATCGCTCGATCGCGAGGTCGAGCTCGCGCCGCAGGCGCTTCGCAGCCTCCTCGCGCGCGGTCTTGATCGTCTGCTCGAACTGGAGAGCGGCCGCCTCCGCGTAGCGCGTCGCCTCGCGCGAGACGACGCGTCGCACCTGCTCGACCTGACGCTGCTCCATGTCCCCGAGGCTCGACGCGATGCGTGCCGCGGCTTCGTTCTGTTCGTTCTCGATCTGCTGCTGCAAATCGTGCTCGCGACGTGCGAGTCGCTCCGCCACCTCCTGGAGCGCGCGACGACGCTCCGACGCATGCTGCTCGAGCTCGTTCGTCGTCTCGCGGTAGAGATCCTTGGCCGCGCGCTGCAGCTCCTCGCGTGTGCGTGCGAGAAGCGCGCGATGCTCGTCGACGGCGGTCTGCAGCCGTTCGCTCTCGTCGGTCACCTTCTTGTCGATGTCGGCCGCGAGCTGCTGCAGGCGTTCGCCGAGCCGGTCGAGCTCGGTTGCGAGGTGTTCCTGCTGCTTCTCGAGGTCGGTCGACCAGCCTGCAAGACGCCGCTCGACCTGCTGCTGCGTCGACGTGAGCGCGGCGGCGAGAGTCGCGGAGGCGTCGCGCTCGCGCTCGGCGACGTCGCGGCGGCGCTCTTCGACGATCCTCCGCTCGTCCTCGGCGAGCGCCGTGAGCGCTTCCGCCCGCGCAAGTGCGAGGGTCCGTTCGAGCTCCTCGGCGCGGAGCTGCATCTCGCGCGCGACCACCTCGTCGAACGCGGCCTTCGCGCGTGCGAGCTCCTGCTCGAAGTCCGGGTCGCGACGGCGAAAGCGCATGGCTCTAGGTTAGGCGGAAGCTGACGAGCGCAGCGGCGAGAAGGACGCTCGCCCACGGCAGGATGCGGAGGGCCCGCTCGAGCGGCTCGACGCCCGCCGTCGTGCCGAGGTCGCGGCGGGCGCGCCGGACCGGGGTCGAGAGCGTGCGCTGGACGACGATCAGCGCCGCGGCGTAGGCGGCGGCGAGAACGGCGTCGAGACGGATCGTCTGCGCCTCGGCGTAGTACGCGGTCAGGACTGCGAACGCCGCCCACGAGAGCGCAAGACCCCATTCGTTGTGGAACACCCCGCCGAACCATTCGAGGTTGTACGCGGGGACGGCGACCGCCCCGAACGCGACGAACCCGAGCAGCCCGAAGTCCCACGCGAAGGCTGCCCAGACGCCGATCGCGCACGCGCCTCCGAGCGAGAGGACGGCGAGCGCGACGAGCGTCCGCGACGGGATCCGCGTCCGCAGCGGCCTGCCGTTCAGCTCGTCGAGTGCGTGCGCGGCGATGCCGAGCGCGAGCACGAACGCCGCCAT
The DNA here is from genome assembly GCA_019237315.1 of Actinomycetota bacterium. Lineage (GTDB taxonomy): Bacteria > Actinomycetota > Thermoleophilia > Gaiellales > Gaiellaceae > PALSA-600. Next base: position 2,220 of record JAFAHG010000089.1, on the reverse strand, counting down.
CGTGATCAGCATCCGGTCGGCACGGAAGTGCGGCGCGAGCGCGGCGCCGAGCGCGACGTACGACGCGTTCCAGAGCGTGTACGGGAAGTGCAGCAGGGTTACGTAGTCGCGCCAGCCGCCGGGCCGCAGCGCGTAGAACGCCGGTCTCACTTCCGTCCCCACGTCACCACCCCACCGCCGAGCGACATGCGCCTCGCCTGCACGTCGCGGATCCCCGCGGCGCGCCACGCCTCGAGCGGGTCGAGTTCGTTGAAGCGGCGGATCGAGTCGCCGAGGAAGCCGCCGACCTGTCGCCAGCCGTTTCCGATCACCGCACCCGCCGCCGGGAGGCCGATGCGCACGTGGAGCTCCCAGAGCGGACGCCAGAGCCCTCGCGGGACGCCGAACTCGAGCCCGGCGATCGTGCCGCCGGGCTTCACGACGCGCGAGAGCTCGCGGAGCGTCGCAGCGGGGTCCGCGACGTAACGGAGGAGGTAGGTGAACGTGAGCGCGTCGAACTCGCCGTCCGCGAACGGAAGCGACTCGGCGCTCGCCTCGACGAGCTCGACGCCTCCGTTCAGGCGTCGCCGCGCCTCCGCGAGCATCCCGGGACTCTGGTCGACGCCGACGACGCGGCAGCCCTTCTGCCGCACGAGCTCGCGCGCGACGGCGCCGGTTCCGGTCGCGACGTCGAGCACACGGTCGCCCGGGCCGGCGTCGACGCGCGAGACGAGAAACCGCCGCCAGCGCGGGTCCTGCCCGAACGAGAGGAGCGCGGCGTAGCGGTCGTACGTCGGGCCGAGCGGCGCGAACAGCGTCTGCGCGTCGATTCCGCGAGTCTATGTCCCGTGCTGGGAGGTGACCTGGAGCGCATCGCGGAGGCGGCGTCGGAGCACGGCGCGGTGACCGCCGTGCTCGCCGCGGAGCCTGCGCTCGCGGCGACGCGCCTCTATCTCGTGGCGCTCGGCGACGACGAGGAGCGGGAATGGCTCGTTCTCGACGACGCGGGTGCACCGGTCGACCGCCGCGAGACCGTGCGCGACACCGCTTCGATCGTCGTGATGTGCGAGCTCGCAGCCGAGCTCGCGGGTGGCGGCGACCTCGAGGCGCTCCGCGCGCACCTCGCAGAGCTCGCGCTCGTCGAGCAGCCTCCGGGGATAGAGGCCGCACAGGAGGCCGCGCTCGCGCTCGAGCGGACGATCGGCGCGCCGCCGCAGGTCGCCTCGCTCGTCTACCTCGACGCGATCGGCGAGGCGACGCGTGCCCTCGAATTCGCGCTCGGCGAGCTCGAGTCGCCGTTCGCGGCTGCGGTCGCTGCCGCGGCGAACGTGGTCGAGTCCTTCGTCCGCGACGTCGAGGAGCGGTACGCGATCCCGCTGCGCTAGGGTCCTCGCCATGGAAGGCGGCGGCTTCGGCTTCCCGTTCGGCGGCGACCCGGAGGATCTCCTGCGCGGCTTGCGTGAGTTCGCCGAGCAGCAGGCCGAGTCGGTGCACGAGGCGCAGCGCGAGCAGTTCGCGACGCTCACGCTCAACACCGCGGTCGAGCTGACGGCGGCGGCGCTCTCGCAGGTGCAGCTGAGCGGCTCTGCCGACGAGCAGGCTCTCGCGATGCGCGATGCGATGCGCGTGCTCTTCCCGGAGGCGGTCGCGCTCGTGTCGGCCGCCCGCCAGGGCTTCATGCGCGAATAGCTTGGCGCTCCTCGACCGCGCGATCGTCCGTGCGCTTCCGGCGGTCCCGCGCGGGATCGTGCGACGGCTCTCGTCGCGGTACATCGCCGGGCCGACGCTCGAGGATGCGGTGCGCGTCGTGCGGCGACTGAACGCGGAAGGGAAGATGGCGACAGTCGACGTGCTCGGCGAGGAGATCCACGACGCCGAAGCGGCACGCGACATCGCGCGCGCCTACCACCAGGTCTTCGCGCGCATCGAGGGCGAGAAGCTCGACGCGAACGTGTCGATCAAGCTCACGGGGCTGGGACTCGTCCTCGACGAAGGTCTCTGCCGGGAGCTCGTCGGGGAGCTCGTCCGCGACGCGAGCGTGCGCGGCAACTTCGTCCGCATCGACATGGAGGACTCGACGACGACCGATGCGACGCTCGCGCTCTACCGCGGATTGCGCGCGGACGGCCGTGACAACGTCGGCGTCGTGCTGCAGGCGCGGTTGCGGCGCACCGAAGGGGACGTCGCCGGCCTGCACAACGTGCGGCTCTGCAAGGGCATCTACGTCGAGCCGCCGGCGAT
>JAFAHG010000018.1 GCA_019237315.1 Actinomycetota bacterium | reverse complement strand
GTCCTCGAGGTCCTTGCGCCGCACGACGAGCTCCTCGCCGTCGTGCGGGGTCTGGAAGAATCCGCCGTTCACGTCGTCTGCGAACAGATCGACCGCGAGCAGCGCGAGGCGATGCGCCTCCTCGAGCCAGCGCAGCTCGCCGGTTGCGACGTGCAGCTCGTAGAGGCCGTTCGCGACGTTCGCGTAGTCGTCGAGATAGCCGATTCCCTTCGCGCGGCCGTCGCGCCACGTGCGGTGCAGCCCCCCGTCCGCCGACGACAGTGGACCGAGGAGGAAGTCCGCGAGCAACCATCCGGCGTCGATCCACTCGGCGCGTTCGAGGAACCGCCCGCATTCGGCGAGCGCCGCGAGCGCAAGACCGTTCCACGACGCGATCGCCTTGTCGTCGCGCGCCGGCTTCGGTCGCTGCTCGCGCAGCCCGAACAGTCGTGCCCGCGTTGCCTCGTCGAGCTCGCCGCGCAACACGCAGCGGCCGTGCTCGAACGGCTGCAGAAGCTCGTCGGGCGCTCCCTCGCCCGGCGCCCACGTGAACGTCAGACCCTCGACGCCGTTCGTGTCCGCGTCCTGCGCCGAGGCCAGCCCGCCACCGTCGAGCGCGAGCTCGCGCAGCATGTAGTCGACGGTCTCACTGCACACCGTGCGGTACCGCTCCTTGCCGAGGACGAGGTAGCCGTGCAGGTAGGCGACCGCGAGCTGTGCGTTGTCGTACAGCATCTTCTCGAAGTGCGGGACGACCCAGCGCTCGTCGACCGAGTAGCGGTGGAAGCCGCCACCGACGAGGTCGTACATGCCGCCGAGCGCCATCCCGTCGAGCGTCTTCTCGACGAGCTCGCGCTCGCCGCGGCGCAGGAGGAACTCGAGCGTCGCGGCAGGCGGGAACTTCGGTGCCCGTCCCCAACCGCCCCACGTCTCGTCGAAGCCGGTGCGCAGGTTCGCGACCGCGACGGAGAGGTCGGCGGGCTCGTCGTCCGGCGCGGCTCGCGCGGAGCTGCGGAGATGCTCGACGAGTCGCGCCGCGGAGTCCGCCACGTCGTCACGCCGCCCGTGCCAGGCCTCGACCACCGCCGCGAGGACGTCGCGAAACGACGGCATCCCGTAGCGCGGCTCGGGCGGGAAGTACGTGCCGCCGAAGAACGGCGCACCGTCCGGCGTCAGGAACACCGTCATCGGCCAGCCGGCCTGCCCGGTGAGCGCGACGACGGCGTCCATGTACACCGCGTCGAGGTCGGGACGCTCCTCGCGGTCGACCTTCACGCAGACGAAGTGCTCGTTCATGTACCGCGCCGTCTCGTCGTCCTCGAAGGACTCGCGCTCCATCACGTGGCACCAGTGACACGCGGAATAGCCGATCGAGAGCAGCAGCGGCCGGTTTTCCGCGCGTGCGCGCGCGAGCGCCTCTTCGCCCCACGGGTACCAGTCGACCGGGTTCCCCGCGTGCTGCAGGAGGTAGGGGCTCGTCTCGTGCGCGAGGCGGTTCACGGCCAGCGCGCCGCGCGCGCGAGATACGCCGGGAGCGGCCGTGCGAGCACGCCCTCGAGCCAACGTGCGGCTTCGAGCAGCGCGTCCAGGTCGACGCCGGTCGCGACGCCCTCGCGCTCGAGCTGCCAGACGAGGTCCTCCGTCGCAACGTTCCCCGTCGCGTTCGGGGAGAAGGGGCAGCCGCCGATCCCGCCGACGGACGCGTCGAGCAGCGTCGCGCCGGAGTCGAGCGCGGCCCACGCGCAGGCGTAGCCGGTGTTGCGTGTGTTGTGCCCGTGGAAGCCGACCGGCTTGCCGAGCGCTGCGACGCGGTCGACGAGCGCGCGCACGCGGCCGGGCGTCGCGACACCGATCGTGTCGGCGAGCGAGACCTCGTCGGCGTCGAGCCGCGCGCAGAGGTCGACGACCGCTCCGGGGTCGACCTCGCCCTCGAACGGACAGCCGAACGCGCACGAGATCGTCACCGTCGTCGGACGCGCAGCCGCGTTCGCCGCGAGAATCGACTGCACGCGCGCGTAGGCCTCTTCGAGCGTGGCGTTCCCGTTGCGCAGGTTGAAGGTGTTCGTCGCGGCGAGCGTGCAGTTGAGACGGTCGAGCCCGGTCGCCTCGAAACGCGCAAAGCCCTGCTCGTTCAGCACGAGCCCGGAGAGCTCGGCGCCGTTGCGTTGCGATGCCTCGACGACACCTTCGGCGTCGGCCATCTGCGGCACGCGGTCGTCACGCACGAAGGAGACGGCCTCGATGCGTGGCAGTCCCGTCGCCGCGAGCCGCGAGACGAGTTCCGCGCGCGTGGCCGCGGGCAGGACGTCCGGCTCGTTCTGGAGTCCGTCCCGCGGCCCGACGTCGCAGACCGTCACCTGCATGCGGCGAGGCTACTCGACGCCGCTCGCGTGCACGCGCTCCGGCCGGACGCGCACGATGACGCGGCCGGTCGGATCCGGATAGTCCGTCCCGTTGTACTTGTGCGACAGCTTGTGGATGTGCTCGTTCGCCCCCGCGTCGTCGAGCTCCGCGCGGCCCTCGACTTCGACGTAGCGATACGGGTTCTCCATGTCGAAGACGGTGACGCTGACACGCGGATCGCGGTCCAGGTTGCGCCCTTTGGCGCGCGGCCGCGTCGTGTTGAACACGACGTTCTCGCCGTCCCAGTCGAGCCAGACGACGCTCGTCTGAGGGCCGCCGTCGTAGCGCAGGGTGGCGACGACGCCGAAGTTCTTGTCGGTGAACAGCTTCGCTTGGTTCTCGGTGAGCTTTGGCATAGCTCCTCCATGCCCGGTGGGCGGCTGAGTACTCGTCGATCGTCCGACGGCCTTCGTATTCTCGCCACGTGCTCGAAGGTGACTACACGCGTCGTTGCGTGGCCGAGTTCGTCGGCGCCTTCGCACTCATCTTCGTCGGTGCCGGGTCGGCGATCTACGGCAACCTCGTCGTCGCCGCGCTCGCGAACGGGCTCGTCATCGCGACGATGGTGTCGGCGATGGGCTTCATCTCGGGCGGCCACTTCAACCCGGCGGTGACGCTCGGCTTCCTCGTCACGCGGCGGATCAGCGGCACCCTCGCGGTGCTGTACTGGGCTGCGCAGTTCGGGGCGGCCGCGCTCGCCGCACTGCTCCTGAAGTGGCTGCTCCCCCCGCCGACGACGTTGCGGTCCGGCGTGCCGGCGCTGGCCGCCGCCCTCAGCTCAGGGAAGGGCGTCGTGATCGAGGCCGTGCTCACGTTCTTCCTCGTCTGGGTGATCTTCGCGACGGCGGTCGACGCACGAGGCGCGTTCAAGCAGATCGCCGGTCTCGCGATCGGCCTGACGATCGTCCTCGACGTGACGATGGGCGGCGGCCTCACCGGCGCCGCGATGAACCCGGCCCGCGCCTTCGGCCCGCAGCTCGTCGCGAACCACTGGACGAACGGCTGGGTGTGGTACCTCGGCCCCGCGTGCGGCGCGGTGATCGCCGCCGTGCTCTACGAGCTGCTCTATCTCCGCCCGCTCAGGCCCGCGCCCGTAGGCCCTCCGGAGACCGAAGTCGAGGAAGCAGCGCCGGGCGAAGCAGCAACGAGCTGACAAAGCGGCACGCGCCGCGGGCGAAGCCGGGCTCTGCCCGGCGAGAGCCGCGGCGAGGCACGAGATGCACGACGAGGAAGAAGGGGGTTCACGGGGGAAACATGGTTTCCCCCGTGCTGAGCGGAGAAGGAGGGATTCGAACCCTCGAGGCAGGGATTCCCCCACCTAACGCCTTAGCAGGGCGCCGCCTTCAGCCACTCGGCCACTTCTCCGGAGCGGACGAATCCTAGCGGGGGCGCCGGTAGCTTCCAGGCTTTGCGCGCCGCCCGGTCGACTGCGCACCCGGCACCGTCCGTGCACGCGCCGTCTTAGGAGCTTCTTAGGACCGGCTTACGGAACCCTCACCTTCGAAGGGCACTATGAGGCCGTGGAAAGCGTTCTGACACCGCGCCGCGTCGCACTCGCCGCACTGGCGGCGGCAGCCGTGAGCGGACTCGCGCTCGCGTCCATCTCGAAGGCCGCGCAGCACACGGTCGTCGACCCCGGGCTCGTCGACATCGACACGACCCTCGGGTACCAGGGAGGCGCCGCGGCAGGGACGGGCATCGTCCTCACCTCGAACGGCGAGATCCTGACGAACAACCACGTCATCCGCGGCGCGACGAAGATCCGCGTCACAGACATTGCGAACGGACACACGTACTCTGCGAAGGTCGTCGGCTACTCGGTCGCCAACGACGTCGCGGTGATCCAGCTGCAAGGCGCGTCCGGCCTCCGGACCGCGCAGCTCTCCGACGCCACGAAGGTGCACGTCGGCGATCCGGTCACGGCCGTCGGGAACGCCGGCGGCGTCGGTGGCGCCCCGAGCGTCGCCAACGGCAGCATCACCGGGCTCGGCCGCTCGATCACGGCGAGCGACGGCGAAGGCGACTCCGAGCAGCTCACCGGCCTGATCGAGACCGACGCGGCGCTGCAGCCGGGCGACTCCGGCGGCGCGCTCGTCGACACCTCCGGTCGCGTCGTGGGGATGCTCACCGCCGCGTCGACCGGCTTCCAGTTCATGTACCAGTCGACCGCGAGCGACGGCTACGCGATCACCATCAACCACGCGACGTCGCTCGCGACGCAGATCGTCGCGGGCGCGAGCTCGTCGACGGTGCACATCGGCGGCACGCCCCTCCTCGGCGTCACGATCCAGAACTCAGACGGCGGCTTCGGCGGGTTCAACCCGTACTTCGGCGACTCGCCGGCGACGAACGGCGCGGTCGTCGCAAGCGTGCTGTCCGGCTCGCCGGCGGAGCATGCCGGCCTTCAGTTCGGCGACGTGATCACGAGCGTCGACGGTCACGCGATCGACTCCTCGACGACGCTCTCGAGCTACCTGCTCCTGCGTCAGCCGGGGAAGACCGTCACGCTCGGCTGGGTCGACCAGACAGGCTCGACCCACCGCGCGAGCGTCACGCTCGCGGTCGGCCCGCCGCAGTAGCCGAAGAAAGGGAAACACGGGGGAAACGTGGTTTCCCCCGTGTCCTACGGAGAGGGAGGGATTTGAACCCTCGAGGCACCTTTCGGCACCCACGCGATTTCCAGTCGCGCTCCTTCGACCACTCGGACACCTCTCCGGGTGAAGCGGAGGGGAGAGGATTTGAACCTCCGAGCCGCTTGCACGGCTAACGGTTTTCGAGACCGCCGCATTCGACCGCTCTGCCACCCCTCCGGCGGGCGCATCGTAGCGGCCGGGCGCTGCGCCGTCCCGTCAGTCGTGGATGCGGGCGATCAGCTCTTCGCGCTTGAGGACGCGCACACGGTGGCTCGTGCGCACGAGCCGGACCTCGTACCCGGCGTCGCGCGGGTAGAGGACCTTGTCCCCGGGCTCGACGCCGGTCACGTCGGGGCCGGTCGAGGCGACGATCCCGGTCGTGCACTGCGCCGCCTCGTTCAGCGGCACGATCAGCCCCGTCGCCGTCTCCGTCTCGTCGAGCGGTTGCACGACGAGGAAGTCGTCGAGCGGCTCGAGCGTGACGTCGGTGCGAGAGAGGGGATCGAGCATGCCGTCAGCGTACGCTCTCGCCGTGCGCGTTGGTCGGCATGAGGTCGCGTTCTCGAATCCGGACAAGGTCTTCTTCCCCGAGCGCGCGCTGACGAAGGGCGACCTGGTCTCCTACTACCTCGATCTCGCAGATTGCGTTCTGCCGCATCTGCGCGGCCGTCCCTTCCACATGCAGCGCTTTCCGAACGGCGTCGACGGCGAGTACTTCCACCAGAAGCGCGTGCCGGCAAAGCACCCCGACTACGTCGGCGAGGCGCCGGTGTCGTTCCCGAGCGGCCACTCGACGGTGTTCGCGGTCATCTCGAATGCTGCGGCGCTCGCATGGGTCGTCAACCTCGGTTGCATCGAGCTGCACACGTGGCCGACACGGCAACCGGAGATCGAGCTCCCCGACTACCTGTTGATCGACCTCGACCCGAGCGCCGACGGACAGTGGCCGCACGTGCGTGAGATCGCACTCGTCGTGCGGGAGGTGATGGACGAGCTCGGCCTCGCGCCGTTCCCGAAGACGTCGGGCGCGACGGGGTTGCACATCCTTGCGCCGATCAAGCCGGAGCTCTCGTTTCCCGACGTACGGCGCTTCGCGAAGGCGCTCGCGGAAGAGGTCGAGCGCCGCGTCGGCGACCAGCGCGTCGCGACGACGGCGTGGCGCGTCGCCGACCGGATGGGCGTCTTCGTCGACTACGGCCAGAACGCGCGCGACCACACGATCGCGTGCGCGTACTCCGTGCGCCCAACGCCGGACGCACGCGTCTCTGCTCCGCTCGAGTGGGGCGAGGTCGCGACGGTCGAACCGGAGGCGTTCACGGTCGAGACGATGCGCGAGCGCGTGGCGAGGATCGGCGACCCGACGCGAGGCATGTGGCGACGCGCCGTGAGCCTTCGCCCGCGCTTCGCGAAGCTCGGCCTGCCGCCCCCCTGACCGTTTCGGACATGGCCGGCGGCAGCCGCTGTCAAGCGGACTTGACAGGCCGCGAGGTGTCAAGCTAGCTTTACACCGTGCGCAACGACGTGCGGTGGCGGCGGCTCGAGGCCGGGCTCTCACAGGGCGAGCTCGCGGAGGAGCTCGCGGTTTCTCGGCAGACGATCAACTCGATCGAGACCGGCCGGTACATCCCCTCGCTCCCACTCGCACTCGCGCTCGCGCGCTTCTTCCACGCCAAGGTCGAGGAGATCTTCCATGAGGATGACTAGGTCGAAATGGTTCCTGCCAGGCTTCGCAGTCGCGCTCGGGCTCGTGGCGTTCGCTGCGCAATGGGTCGGCGGTCACGCCGGATCGGGGCTCGTCTCGCTCGCGATCATGACCGTCTTCGCGGCGTTCGTCCTTGCCGGCGGCCGCAGCGAAACCATCCGCGGACTTCGCGGCGACGGACGCGACGAGCGGTTCCGCGAGATCGACGTTCGCGCGACCGCATTCGCCGGGCTCGCGCTGATCGTCGCCGTCATCGTCGCGTCGCTCGTCGAGCTCGCACGCAACCGCAACCCGGCGCCGTACGACTGGCTCGCCGCGGTCGCCGGCGTGACGTACATCGCGGCTGTCGTCGCGCTGCGCGTCCGCGGCTAGGCGAAGAGAGCCTCGACCGACGCCGACGAGCGCGGCGGCCGGAGCTCGCGCCACGTGCACTCGCGCGCGTCCTTGTCGTCGCGCCAGCGGATGAGCTTCGTCCCGTGCCGGAACCGGTTCCCCTGCACCTTGTCGTACCGCACCTCGACGACGAGCTCCGGGCGAACGCGCGACTCCTCGAGCTCGCCCCCGCCCCAGCGGTTCGGCTCCGACACGTGCCATGCGGGGTCGTCTTCGACGAGCGGCAGCACACGCGCGGCGACCTCGGCGCGGCGTCCCGCCGCGACCGCGCACGACCCGACGTAGTCGAGGCCGCCGTCCTCGCGGTACAGGCCGAGGAGCAGCGTCGCGATCCCCTCCCGCGAGCCCTTCCACCGCACGCCCAAGACGACGCAGTCCGCCGTCTTGTGCTCCTTCACCTTCACGACACCGTCGCGCGAACCCGGGAGGTACGGAACCCCGAGCCGCTTCGCGACGACACCGTCGAGGCCGAGCGACTCGAACCGGTCGAGCCAGCCCCGCGCATCCGCGAGCGACCGCGTGCACGGCGAGAGGCGAAAGCCCTCGAGCGACTCCACCACCTCGCGCCGCTCCTCGAGCGGCCGCTTCCACACCGGCTCGCCGTCCCACACGAGCACGTCGAACACGACGTACTCCGCAGGAATCTCCGCCGACAGCCGCCGGATGCGCGACTCCGCCGGATGCAACCGCATCTGCATCGAGTCGAAGTCGAGCGCGCCCTCGCGGACGATGACGATCTCGCCGTCGAGCGCAGACTTCGGAGGCAGCAGGTCGCCGAGCGGCCGCAGCTCCGGGAAGTAGCGCAGCAGCGGCCGCCCGTTCCGCGACCAGAGCGCAAGCTCCGTGCCGACGTTCTCGAGAACGCCGCGGAAGCCGTCCCATTTCGGCTCGTACTGCCACCCGTCGCCTTCCGGCAGCTCGCGGACGAGCTCCGCCTCCATCGGCGGGAAGGGAATGGCGCGTGCGGGCACGCCGTTATCCTCGCGGAATGGCGCGGGTCGCAGTGACAGGTGTCGGAGCGGTGACCCCGCTCGGCCTCGACGCCCCGACGACGTGGCGTCGCGCGCTCGCGGGCGAGAGCGGTATCGACTGGATTCGCTCCTTCGACACCGACGGACTGCCGATCCGGATCGCCGCGGAGGTGAAGGACTTCGATCCGGCGAGCGTCGCCTCGGCGAAGGAGGTGCGCAAGCTCGAGCGCAACGTCCTGCTCGCGCTCAGCGCCGCGCGCGAGGCGCTTACCGACGCGAACGTGAACGGTTTCGACCCGGACCGCGTCGGCATCGTCTTCGGCTCGGCGATCGGCGGCGTCATCGGCATCGCCGAACAGCAGGACACGCTGCGCGAGCGCGGCCCCGACCGCGTGTCACCGAACTTCCTGCCGAACGTCCTCGTCGACTCCGCCTCCGGCCAGATGGCGATCTCGCTCGGCATCAAGGGCCCGAACTACGCCGTCGTCTCCGCCTGCGCGACGGGATCGCACGCGGTCGGCGAGGCGGCGGAGCTGATCAAGCGCGGCGACGCGGACGCCGTGGTCGCCGGCGGCACCGAGGCCTGCATGCACCCGCTGATCCTCGCCGGCTTCACGGCGATGCGCGGACTCGCCGCAGAGGACGACGACCCGCCGCGCGCGTCGCGCCCCTTCGACGCGACCCGTGCGGGCTTCGTCATGGGAGAAGGCGCCGGCGCGCTGCTGCTCGAGGACTGGGAGCACGCCGAGCGCCGCGGCGCCGAGATCTACGCGGAGGTGCTCGGCTACGGCGCATCGAACGACGCGCACCACATGGCGCAGCCCGAGCCCGAGGCGTCGGGGGTCGCGACGATGATGCGCGCCGCGCTCGCGCGCTCGGGCGTCGAGCCGGAGCGGGTCGGCTACATCAACGCGCACGGCACCTCCACGCCGCTCGGCGACGCCGCCGAGACGAAGGCGATCAAGGACGTCTTCGGCGAGCACGCGTACGACCTCGCCGTCTCGTCGACGAAGTCGATGATGGGCCACACGTTCGGGGCGGCCGGCGCGATCGAGGCGATCATGTGCGTCCTCGCGCTCCGTGACGGCGTCCTGCCGCCGACGATCAACTACCGGGAGCCCGATCCGGACTGCGACCTGGACTACGTCCCGAACGAGGCGCGCCGGGTCCAGGTCGACGTCGCGCTCTCGAACGCCATGGGCCTCGGCGGCCACAACGGCTGCGTCCTGCTCGGCCGGGCGGTTTGACTCTGCTAACAGGCGGAAAAACCACGGCTATACTGGATGGAGTTCAGAGCGAGTGTGGTTGGTTCGTGTTGCACGCCTTCCTTGCTTGTTCGTGAGTCGCAGTGAGGGAGGTGGAAATTCATGGCAACCGGAACAGTCAAGTGGTTCAACGACGCGAAGGGGTACGGCTTCATCACGCCCGACGAGGGCTCGAAGGATCTCTTCGTCCACTTCAGCGGCATCGCGGGTAACGGCTTCAAGTCGCTCCCCGAGGGCGCGAAGGTCGAGTACGAGGCCCGCGACGGCGACAAGGGCCCCCAGGCCGAGAACGTCGTCGTCATCTCTTCGTAGTTGACGCACTCGCACCGTCCGGCTCAGGTCGGACGGTGCGTCCTCTCATCCGCTGCCCGGTGCCGGGTACGGCAGCTCGGTGACCGCCGCGTCGAGCCGGACCTTGCCGTCGCGCACCTGCTCGCGCGCGAGGTCGAGCGACGTCCCGGGGTTCTTGCCCGCGGCGACGAGCGACACGTACTTCTCGTAGTTGCCGACGCCGAACGAGACCGTGACCTCGCCGAGGTACGCGTCGTCGACGGACGAGTCGGCACGGTTCGCGTTGACGAGCGCGTTCAGCTTGTCGGAGGTGCCGCAATCGGCCGCGAGCTTCGCGACCTTCGGCTTCAGCGCACGCGCAGCCTTCGCGTTCGGCACCGCGGCAAGCTGAACGCGCGCAAGTGCCGCCTCGCAGCGCTTCACGTACGCGAGCGCATGTGCGTGCGTCGCGGGGACCTTCGGCCGCTGGCTCTCCGGGGTGAGCTTCGGTATCGGTGCGTGCTGCTCGCCGCCGCCGCACGACGTCGCGAGGAGTGCGACCGCGCCGAGCAGGAGGAGCGCGCGCGTCACCGGAGCTCCTTGTTCGACTCGAGGTCGAACCACATCGCGAACAGCGTGAACTGCGAGCCGAAGATGATGAGCAGCGCGACGAGCACGACCGTCGCGGCGGTGATCTGGTTCCCGAGCGCACGCAGCACGATCTCCGCGATCCCGAGCCCGAGCCCGATCAGCGACATGAGGATGCCGAGCACGTAGAAGAAGACGAGCGGGTGAAAGTCGCGGATGACGTACTTCTGCCAGAGCCTCCACCAGAATCCTTTGCACAGGAGCCACGAGATCGCCGGCACCACTTTACGCAGGCGGATCCCTGAGCGCTCTCCCACCCCGTAGATCGGCCGCGACGGAACGTCGCGCACGCGTGCGTTCCACACGTTGAGGTGCACGAGCATGTCGTTCGGGAAGCCGTAGCGCGCGTACAGGTTGTCGAGGTCGATCTGCTCGAGCATGGCGAGCGACACGGCCGTGTAGCCCGACTGCGAGTCGGCGACGTGCCAGTAGCCCGAGGCGATCTTCGTGAGCAGCGAGAGGACCGCGTTCCCGAGGTAGCGCGAGCGCGGGATGAGCTGCCACGCCTGGCCCGTCACGAGCCGGTTCGCCTTGGCGTAGTCCACCTCGCCGCGCGCGACCGGGGTGACGAGATGCTCGAGGTCGTCGGGGTCCATCTGGTTGTCGGCCGCCATCACGCACGTCACGTCGACCCGCTCCTCGATCGCCCGCTTGTACCCGGTGACGATCGCCGCCCCCACCCCGCCGTTCCGCTCGCGGACGACGACGTCGACGCGCGGGTCGCGGCCGGCGACCTCGCGCGCGCGCGGAACCGTCCCGTCGCGCGAGGCGTCGTCGACGACGTAGACCCGGTCCACGAACGGCGGGATCGACGCGAGCGTCGCGGGGAGGAGCTGTTCCTCGTCGTACGCAGGCACGACGACGGCGACCCGCTTGCCCTCGATCATCGGCTCATCTTCTCAGGGGCCGACGACCTCGACCCAGTCGAGGAGCTTGCCGCAGAGGGTGCGCGCCGCGGCGGGGCGCACGTAGGTGACGGAACGCGCCGCGGTGCCGATCCCGAGCGCGACCGGCCCGAACCCGAACTCCGGCGTCCCGGCGCTTCCCGGCGCGAGGCCGCCCGCGCGGTAACGCAGCGTCAGCATGTGGCGCCCCGGCGCAAGCGAGACCGCGCCGAGCGGGACGAAGGTGCTCGGCCAGTCGACGACGTCCCTTGCCGATCCGACACGCCGCCCGTCGACCGTCACCTCGACCCGCCCCTGGAACGTCCCGCCCACGAAGACGTCGTACGACCCGCGCGTCGAGACGTCCACCGGCGCCGTCACCGTGTACGACCGCGCGAGGTAGAGCGCGAACGGATCCTCGCCGTAGCTCCCGAGGGTCGCCGGCGGGCCGACGCGCCCGTTGGGCTCGAGGACGACGGTGTCGGTGCGCGCAACCGTCGCGAGACGCCCGCCGTCCGCCTTCGCCTCGCGCGCGAGCGCGAGCACGCGTGCGCACGACGGCTCCGCGCCCGGCTCGAAGCGGCTCCCGAGCGACAGGTGCGCGAGCACGCGTCCCGGGCGCCGTCGCCAGACGTCGTAGTACCGCCCCGACCAGACGAGGCTGTACACGGACGGCGGCCTGCTCGCGAGCGGCGAGCGGCGCAGCACCAGCGTCCGGTACTGGAGCACGGCGGGGAGCTGAAGCTCGTCGACGTCGACGCTCACTCCGAGCGTCGCCTGGCCGCCGCTGCGCAGCGGGTCCTGGCGATAGCGGAGCTCACCGGCCGCTTCCGCATCCATGCGACGCAGGAAGTGGCGTGCACCGTAGGGCTGGTAGTCGGTGAGGAGCGTCGGCCCGTCACCCGCGTAGCGATTCCCGATCTGCTCCAGCTCGCCGAGGATCCCGCTCGGGGCGAGCGACACGGCGTGGTACTGGAGCACGTTCGACCAGAGAACGCCGCCGGCGAGCGCTGCGAGGCCGAGCGACGCGACGATTCGCCGCTCGGCGAGCCACGCCGCACCGGCCAGTCCGACCGCGAAGACGACGGGTGACGCGGACGCGAGCGCCTTGCCACCCACCCACGGCGAACCCGCGCCCGCGTACACCGCGCAACCGACCACGGCCATCCCGAGCGCGACGAGCATCTCGGTCGCACGCCTGCGCCACGCCAGCACCGCACCCACGACGACCGCGACAGCCGCGACCGCTATGAGCGCGTCCGTCGCCGGCACGTTCACGGGGTCGACGCGGAAGTCGCCGCTCGGCCAGATGCCGAAGACCTGCAGCGCGCCGATGCGCCGCCCGAGGTTGCCGTACTCGCTCCCGCCGGTGAACGCGCCCGTGTGCGACAGCCACGTCGGCGCTTCGTAGAGCGTCGGGATCGCGAGCGCGGCGGTCGCGACCACGAGCGTCGCGCTCCACCGCCGGCCTTGTCGCAACGCGACGACGACGGCGGGCACCGCGAGCCACACGACGCCGCCCGCGCTCAGCGCGCCGAGCACCGCCGCGCCGCACACCGCGAGTGCGAGCAGCGGCGGCACACGCTCCGCCGCGAGGGCGGCGACCGTCACGACGAGGACCGCCGTCGCGAGCTCCTTCACCCCGCCCCACATCGCATACCCGTAGAGGAGCGCCGCCTGCGCGCCGAGGAACGCGACCGCGGCGCGCAACCAGCGCGACCGCACGAGCCGTGCCGTGAGCTGGTAGAGCGCGAGCGCGAGGAGCGCAGCGAGGAACGTGAGGTAGGGCTGCCACAACCACGCAAGGTCCTGCGCGACGAGCGCTCGGCCGACGCCGAGCGGGACGAGCGAGCCGAGCGGGTAGCCGTAGACGAGCGATGTGCGCAGCGTCTCGTCGTAGGTCGACGGCGCGAGCCCCGCGACGCCGTACCCGTGCGCCATCGCGCGGTCGAGCATCGCGAAGTACGTGGCGGTGTCGTCGAGCTTGATGTAGCCGGCGAAGGTGCGCCGCCCCGAGCAGACGACCGGCGCCGCGAAGACCGCGAAGGTCGCGACCGCCGCGCCCACCGCGGCGGGGTCGGGGCGCCGTGGCCGACGCCATCCGGCCGCGTAGCCCGCGACGGCGAGCACGACGGCGAGCGGCGTCGCGAGGGGCGCCGTCCCACCCCCGACGACGGGGAAGAGCAGGACCGCGGCGAGGAGGGCGAACCCTGCGGGCACGAGGAGCGGACCCGGCAGCGGCCGCCGTCCTGCGAACTCGAGCAGCAGGCCGCACCCCAACGCGAGGAGCCCGAGCACGAGCGGGAAGACGAGCAAGGCGACGAGCAGGGCGGCGACGCTACCAACCGGCGCGGGCGGCGTCAGCCAGACCGGAGAACGTTTGAAATTCTCCTACTTCCGTATAACTCTTGACACGGCGGCGCGTCTGTCGTATCGTCACGAAGAGCACGAACTCGCCCACCACGTCAGGGGAGGCCCGCTATGGAGTGGATCAAGCCGGCATTCGAGATCATCGAGCTGTCGTCTGAGGTCACCTGCTACCGGTATCACCGCTAGCACTCAGCTCGAGGTCGTTGGAGATTTCCGCGAGGCCCGCCCAGGGCCTCGCGCTGTTTAAGGCGACGTGCAGCGCATTATGTCCTGAAAGTCATATGCGCAAAAGCAGTAGGTATATCACTTTCAAGTTCTACTTGTAAAATTCGGCTCCCGGGCCTCAAAAAGTCGTAACCACATTTGCAGGCGGGTCGTTTACTCGCCGTAAGTAAGGCCGTAACGGGAGACGGACAACATGCGGGAGACAACACGGCATCAGCTGTGGCATACGCCGACGTCGGCGACCAGGGACGACCACTCGATGGTCGCCGGCTCGGCGCCCGCATACCCGGCCGGCCGTCATCACGAGAGCAAGGGGGAAAGGTTCGATGACGGATCGCTTCAACAGAACGCTGACGTCGCTCTGGCTCCGGTTGCAGAAGGACGAGGGCCAGACGATCACGGAGTACGCACTCGTGCTGGTGCTCGTCGCCGGGATCTTCGCTGCCATCGCGGTGACCGTCGAGGGCAGCATCAAGACCTGGATCACGAGCATCCTCAGCAGCTTCCCGGTCTGACCATGAAGGAAAGCGGCCGGCGGCGGGTACGTCGCTTCGCACCCGCCGCCCGCCTCGCCTGCGAGGCGGGTCAGTCGACCGTCGAGTTCGCACTCGTCCTACCGATCCTCGTGATGGTGCTCGGCGCGATCGTCGAGTTCGGGATCGGCTTCCACGACTACATGGCGCTGACGGACACGGTGCGTGTCGCTGCACGGGCGGCGGCGCTGAACGGTTCGTCACTCGACTCGGCGCAGCAGGCTGCGCAAGACGCGGCAAGCCAGGCCGGCGGCGGTCTCACCGTCCCCGTGACGGTGCAGTTCGTCGACGGCGGCACCGACGTCGAGGTGACCGGGACGACGCCGT
Organism: Actinomycetota bacterium; assembly: GCA_019237315.1. Taxonomy (GTDB): domain Bacteria; phylum Actinomycetota; class Thermoleophilia; order Gaiellales; family Gaiellaceae; genus PALSA-600. The sequence continues at coordinate 2,993 of JAFAHG010000018.1, read as the reverse complement.
ACTCCATCGGCATCTTCGGTTTCTCGCTCCAGAGCGGGGAGCTCTCCAGCACGACGACTGAGCGAATCGAAGCTTAGGGGGGAACATGACGTTCACGAATTTGCAGCGGCGGCAGATCGTCGTCGCCGGCGGCCTCGCCCTGCTCGCAGCGCTCCTGACCGCGATCTGGGTCTCGAACGCGAGCGGGAGCGGCAAGGTCTCGGGCCGGCTCGTCACGGTGTACGTGGCGACGCACGACATCGCGACCGGCACCCCGGGGTCGTCCGCGCTTGCGAACGGTGCGGTCGTCGCGAAGCAGGTGCCGTCCACGGCGATCGTCCCCGATCCGGTGACTTCGCCGAATCAGATCTCGTCGCTCGTCGCGCTGCAGCCGGTCCTGTCCGGCGAGCAGCTGACGACGCGACGCTTCGGAACGCCGTTGCAGCAGGGCGTGCGCATGCAGCTGCACGGCGACTCGCGCATCCTCGTCATCCCCGGCACACAGCAGCAGCTGCTTGCGGGGACTCTGCAGGCGGGCGACCACGTGGACGTCGTCGCGTCGGTCAAGGACGGCGCGCAGCAGACGCCTTACTCGCGCATCGTCCTGCACGACCTGCTCGTCGTCCAGGCTCCGACCTCGACGTCGTCGGGCGGCTTCGCCGGGACCGCCAGCGGGGGCTACTCGGCCGCCGTGCAGCTCACCGACGCTCAGGCGCAGTCCTTCTTCTACGTCCTGCAGAACGGGTCGTGGAGCTTCCTGCTCCGCCCCGCCGGCGCCGGTCCCGACGAGAACCTCAAGGCGACGACGAGCGGAACCCTGATCGGAGGTGCAGACACCAATGCAAGCTGACCGCCTCATCCTCTCCGCCACCGGCGACTGGGCCGAGCGCGCGCAGCTCCTGCGCCAGATCGGCGCCCGCGCGCGGCTGACGAAGGTCCCCTCCCGCGCCCAGGTCGTGCTGCTCGCGACCGACGCGGAGGAGCTTCCCGCCGACACGGTCGCCTCCGTGCGCGAGCACACGCAGGCCCCGATCCTGCTCCTCGCGGCGAAGGGATCGCCGCGGCTGATCGAGGAGGCGATCCGCGCCGACGTCGCCGACGTGCTGCTCATGCCCCAGGAGGCCGACGCGATCGTGTTCGCGGCCGAGAAGGCTCTGCGCAGCGCGTCCGTGCAGGACGACCGGTCCGAGCGTGGCCGCGTCATCACCGTCTTCTCGCCGAAGGGCGGCACCGGCAAGTCCGTGACAGCGTCGAACATGGCGGCGGCGCTCAACACCCGCGGTCTCCGGACGCTGCTCCTCGACCTCGACGTGCAGTTCGGGGACGCGGCGATCATCCTCGGCCTCGAGCCGGAACGCACGCTGCACGACGTCGTCGTTGCGCCGGGCGCGCTCGACGCGGAGAAGCTCACCGCGTTCGCGACGGTGCACGCGTCCGGTCTGCACGTCCTTCCCGCGCCGTTGTGCCCGGAGGACGCGGAGCTGATCAGCGGCGAGAAGATCGGCGAGGTGCTCGCAACGGCCGAGGCGGCCTACGATGCCGTCGTCGTCGACACGCCGCCGTTCTTCGCCGAGCAGGTGCTCGCGGCGCTCGACCACACCGACGAGCTCGTGCTGGTCCTCGCGCCGGATGTGCCGACCCTGAAGAACGCGCGTCTCGCGTTGCAGACGCTCGAGCTCCTCTCGTTCCCGGACGAGCGCATCCGCGTCGTCCTCAACCGCACGAGCCCGCGCATCGGTTTCGGCGCGTCGGACGTCGCACACGTGCTCGACCGCGGTGTCGACTTCGAGCTGCCGGAGGACCCGGTCGTCCCGATCGGCGTCAACCGCGGCATTCCCGCCGTCCTGCACCGGCCGAGCTCTGCCTATGCCGCGGGCATCGACGAGCTGGCGTGCCGCGTCGTGCAGGGAGTGCCCTCCCCCGCGCCCGCGCCGCGTTCGCGCAGGCTGCCGTTCGCGAGGCTCGCGAGATGAGCCTCCAGGAGCGGTTGTACGCCGTCGAGGCGCCGGTGGCGGTCCCGGCGGCGGAGCCGGAGCCCACGCCGGTCGTGGTCACGCGCGCTGTCGACCCGTTCGCGGAGCTGAAGCAGCGGATTCACCACAGCGCCGTCGGCCGGCTCGGCACCGACCTCAACTCGAAGTCGCCCGAGGAGCAGGAGCGGATCGTGCTCGCAGCCGTGATCGAAGAGCTGCAGCACGACGCGACCCCGCTCACGCGCGACGAGCGCACGCGGGTCGCACGCGAGATCACGGACGACGTGCTCGGCTACGGGCCCCTGCAGCCGCTGCTCGCCGACGACGACGTCACGGAGATCATGGTGAACGGCCCGTACCAGGTGTACGTCGAGCGCGACGGCCGGCTCGAGCCGACGAACGTCGCGTTCGCGAACGACGAGCACCTGATGCGCATCATCGACAAGATCGTCTCGCAGGTCGGCCGCCGCATCGACGAGGCGTCCCCGATGGTCGACGCGCGCCTCCCCGACGGAAGCCGCGTGAACGCGATCATCCCACCGCTCTCGCTTCGCGGTGCGGCGCTCACGATCCGCAAGTTCGGGCACGACCCGTTCGCGCTGAACGATCTCGTCGGCTTCGGCTCGATCACGGAGCGCGCCGCCGACTTCCTCGCTGCGTGCGTGCGCGGCAAGCTGAACGTGCTCGTCGCCGGCGGCAGCGGCGTCGGCAAGACGACGCTCCTGAACGCGCTGTCGTCGAAGATCCCGGCCGACGAGCGGATCGTCACGATCGAGGACTCCGCGGAGCTGCAGCTGCAGCAGGCGCACGTCCTGCCACTCGAGTCGCGTCCGCCGAACGTCGAGGGGCGCGGCGAGATCCGCATCCGCGAGCTCGTGCGCAACGCACTGCGCATGCGGCCAGATCGCATCATCGTAGGCGAGGTCCGCGGTCCCGAGACCGTCGACACGCTGCAGGCGATGAACACGGGCCACGACGGCTCGCTGACGACGATCATCTCGGGCGGCACCGGCTCGGGTAAGACGACGATGCTGAATGCGC
>JAFAHG010000299.1 GCA_019237315.1 Actinomycetota bacterium | reverse complement strand
GATGATCCGGGTCGCGATCGTGGACGACGAGCCTCCGGCGCGGTCCGAGCTGCGGTACCTCCTCGCCGCACACGCGGACGTCGAAATCGTCGGCGAGGCGGGGAGCGCGCGCGAGGCGGCGGCGCTCGTCGGGGACTGCGACGCTCTCTTCCTCGACGTCGAGATGCCGGGCGTCGGCGGGCTCGAGCTCGCGCGACTCGTCGGCGACCGCGCGGACGCACCCGCGGTTGTCTTCGTCACCGCGCACACCGCGTACGCCGCGGAGGCGTTCGCCGTCGAGGCGTTCGACTACCTCCTGAAGCCCGTCGACCCCGTGCGGCTCGCGCGCGTGCTCGATCGACTCCGCGAACGCACGCAGCCGGAGCGCGACGCTGTGCGCAAGGTCGCCATCGTCGCCGCAGGGCGCACCGAGCTCGTCGGCTGGGACGAGATCCACTTCGTGCGCGCAGACGGCGACTACTCGCGCGTGCACACATACGACCGCTCGTACCTCTGCACCTCGACGCTCGGCGAGCTCGAAGCGCTGCTGCCCGCCGATCGCTTCATGCGCATCCACCGCTCGTGTCTCGTCAACCTCGCGAAGGTGAACTCGGTCGCACGCGTGGGTGCGGATCGCCTCCGTCTGGAGGTCGGTGACGCGCAGCGGAGCGAGCTCGAGGTGGCGCGCAGGCAAGCGCCGCGGCTGCGCGAACGCCTAAAGCTGCGTTAGAAGCTCGGCGAGCGACGCCGGCGACGACACGACGAGATCCGCGGTCTCGCCGAGTCGCTCGGGCGTCTCGCTCGAACCGATCGCGATCCGCACCGCGAGCTCGAGCCCGTCGAGCGCGAGGAACGCGTCGAGGTCGGTCGCGTCGTCGCCGGCGTAGAGCGCGCGCTCGAGCCCGCGCTCGGCGAGCAGCGCCCGCACCGCGGTCCCCTTCGACGCGTCCACCGGCGGCAGCACCTCGAGCACCATCCGCCCCCAGCGCGTACGGAACCCTTCTTCGAGCGCGGCCACCGCGACCGGCTCGAGCGCGAGGCGCGCCGCCTCCGGGTCCGCAGCCGTGCGGTAGTGGAACGCCACCGACAGGGGCTTCGACTCGACCGGCCAGTCGACGCCGGCGGCGAACTCGTGTATCCGGCGTGCGAACCCCTCCGCGGCCGGATCGAGCGCCAGGCCGTGCTCGCCGATGTACACGAGCTCCGGCACGCCGACGATCCGGCGTGCCGCCTCGGCGGTCCGGCCGGACACGCACGCGACGAGCCCGTAGCGCCCCGCGAGCCGGCGGAGCTCCGCGCGCGTGCCTTCGGGCACGGAGGCGGCCTCCGGGTCGGGCACGATCGGCGCGAGCGTCCCGTCGACGTCGAAGAGGAGCGCCGCCCTGGCCGGATCGGCCGCGAGACGGTCGAGCGGGGTCACCCCGCATACAGTAGGCCGATCCTGGCAAGAATCGCCCGGATGCGCGACACTCCCCGCATGAACGCGCCGGAAGAGCTCTGGATCCCGCTCGTCGACGAGCCGATCGGCACCATCGTGAGCCGGATGCAGCAGGACGACGCCGAGATCTCGCGGCTCGTCGACTCCCCGCGACGCATCCTCGCGTTCCGCACGTTCGCCTACATCCGCGTCGGGATCCTCCTCGGCGAGCTTCTCGTCGAGAACGAGCTCCCGGAGTACGACGGCGAGGAAACCTGGATCGAGGCGCTCCTCCGCGACCCGAAGCACCGCGAGGCCGTCAAGGCGCAGGTCCGGGCCGTCGCCGAGGAGATCGCCGCCGACCCGACGTTCGCCGACGACGAGACGGTCGGGCCGGATGACGCGACCCGCGAGCGTTTCCGCGAGTTCGCCCGCAAGTACTCCAGCTAGCGGAGGCGCCCGGCACAATGGTGCCGCGGTGTCCAGAAGAGCTCTCGTCGCGATCGCCCTCGCTGCGGCGGCGATCGCGGTCGTCGCGGTCGGCAGTGCTGCGCCGACGGACGCGGCGACCGCCAACGCGCAGTCCTGGGCGATCAGGATCACGATCCCCGGGAGTACAGGCTCGAGCACGACGACGGTCAACGCGCCCCCGAACGGCCGCTCGCTGACGAACAGCTTCACCTACCCTGCCGACGGCTCCGTCCTCACGACCGGCGCGATCACCGTCTCGGCTTCGACGACCACCGGTGCGAACGCCTCCGCGAACGCCGAGGCGGACATCTCGACGGTGAACATCTTCAAGGGCGAGATCACGGCGTCTGCCGTGACGGCGTGCGTGAGCGCGAGCACCGTGGGTGAGACCGTCGCCGGAACGAGCGGGTTCTGCAACAGCGGCGTCGTCGGCCTGACCGCCGACGGCCAGACGGCGAGCGTCGGCCAGCTCACGCTGCCGTGGGGCTACGTGTCGATCAGCGAGGAGGGCCTCGACACGAGCGCGCCCGAAGGCGCGGAGGGCTGGAACGGCTTCGTCACGGAGCTGCACGTGCACCTCGACCAGCCGCACGGCGGTCTTCCCGCCGGGAGCGAGATCCTGATCGGCTTCGCGAAGGGGCAGGTGCAGACCCCGACCGCGCCGCCGCCCGTGACGACGACGACGACACCGACGACGACGACCTCGCCGCAGCCGACGACGACGCTCCCAGGCCCGACGACGACCTCGACGACGCCGACGCTCCCGGTCGTCACGACGACGACGCCGACAACCACGACCACGACCACTCCTGCGACCACGACAACCACGCCGACGACCACGACGACGCCCGCGAAGGGCCCGACCGGCCCGCCCCCGCCGACCGTGAAGATCCCGACCGCGCATCCCGACCTGACGGCCGGCCCGTACGTCTTCCCGGTCTACGGCCAGTCGTCGTACAGGGACACGTTCGGCGCGGCGCGTCCGGACACGGTCTGGAACCACGGCGCGGACATCCTCGGCCAGCTCGGGCAGCCGATCCTCGCGGTCGCCGACGGCATCGTCTTCTCAGTCGGCTGGAACCAGAACGCCGGCAACCGGCTCTGGCTTCAGGACGCGCAGGGGAACGATTTCTACTACGCGGACCTTTCGGCCTTCGCCGTGCAGGTGACGAACGGCGTGCACGTGAAGGCCGGAGACGTGATCGGGTTCATGGGCAACACCGGTACGAGCGCCGAGAGCGGACCGGTGCGCCTGCACTTCGAGATCCATCCGCAGTCGCTGCTCCACCTGGGCTACGACGGCGCGGTCAACCCGACCGGGTACCTCGACGCGTGGCAGCGCCTGACGTCGCTCTCCGTTCCGATCGCCGCGGGCTGGGCACCGTCGCCGTCGGGCTCGAGCGCCGGACCGGAGCCCGGGGTGTTCCTCCTCGGGAGCTCCGACATCTCGAGTGCCGACGGGCTCGACCCCGGCTCGCTGGAACGTGCGCTCGTCGTGCCGCCGGCGGCGGCGCCGACGCACCACTGAGTAACCGAAAGGTGCCAGAGCGTGAGCTCTGGCACCGTGAACTATCTACGCGTCGCTCGACTGCTCGCCGGTGACGAGCTCGCGGATGAAGCGACGGGTCTCGGAGCCCGTGAGCGGGTTGTAGAGGATCCCGAGCGCGATGCCCGCGACGAGGAGCGCAGTGTTGCGGCCGCCGTGGTCCTTCTTCCCCTGCAGGCGGTCGCTCGCCTTGCGCAGGTCCTCGATCGCCTGGCGCAGTTTGTCCCGGATGTCGTCGTCAGTCGCGACGCGCGTCGCGAGGGTGACGGGCTTCGTGTCGCCGCCGGTCAGCTCCTCGTAGAGCTTCTTCGCTGTCTTGAACGCGTGCATGACGTCGGCGCGGAGCTTGTCGTCGGACATCGCGCGCTCGACGTACGGCTTGATGTTGTCCGCCGCTTCCGCGACCGATTGCTTCCTGGCCATGTCCTCGATCCTTTCCCGGGCTTCTGCGAGCCAAACCGATCCTACCCCGCGCCGAACCGCACCCGGATCGACACCACCCGGTCATTGAACCGTAGGCAACGCCGGGGCGAAGATGCAGAGGAGACCGACCTCCCCGAAAGGAGACCGCGATGCCGATCATGCTGGTCATCGACGTACCCGGCGGCACGACCGCGCAGTACGACCGCGCGAACGAGCTCATGGGCATCCACGACGACTCGAGCGTTCCCGAGGGCCTCATCCACCACGTCGCGACGGTCGACGACGACGGCATCGTCGTAGTCGACATCTGGGAGTCGCAGGCCGCGCTCGACCGGTTCTTCGAGACGCAGCTCGGCGCCGCGCTCCAGGAAGCCGGCGTCCCGCCCGCGACAACGCGCGTCTTCCCCGTGCACCACGTGATCCCGCGTGGCGCCGGCCAGGAGGCGAACGTCCTGCTGCTCGTCGAGCCCGACGGCTTCGACGTGACCGCCTACGACGCCCTGACCGAGCAGCTCGACGCGCATGCGGGCGACGGTGGGAACCACCCGGCGGCCTTTCACTCGGTCGGCCTGAAGGACGACGGCGAGATCATCGTCGCCGACCTGTGGGGCTCCACCGACGAGTTCTACGCGTTCGCGCGCGAGAACCTCGCGGATCCCGCCGAGCAGCTCGGCGAGATGAAACCGCGCTTCCTCCGCGTCCACAACCGGCTCGCGCCGGTCGCGGCAGCCGTCTAGCTGCTCTTCGCCGCCTGACGTTCCATCGCGGCCGGTCCGCGTCGCGCGCGGGCCGGCCGCTTGCCGTCGAACGCGGCGGCGAAGACGTCCTCGATCGTGTCGGCCGGGATGAACTCCAGGGCGGCGCGCGTCTCCGTCGGTAGATCGATGAGGTCGGCTTCGTTCTCGCGGGGCAGGATCACGCGCCGGAGCCCTGCGCGTTGCGCGGCGAGCGACTTCTCGCGGATGCCGCCGATCGGCAGCACCTGGCCCGTCAGCGTGATCTCGCCCGTCATGCCAACGTCCTCGGCGACCGGTTCGCCGCGCACGAGCGACGCGATCGCCGTCGCCATCGTCACGCCGGCGGACGGCCCGTCCTTCGGCACCGCCCCCGCCGGCACGTGGATGTGCACGTCGTGGCCGGCGAACCACTCCTCCGAGAGTCCGAGCCCCTCCGCGTGCGAGCGCACCCACGAGAGGGCCGCTTGCGCTGACTCCTGCATCACCTCCCCGAGCTGACCGGTGATGCGGAGGTTGCCCTTGCCGGGATACGCCGTCGCCTCGATGAAGAGCACGTCGCCGCCGACTGCGGTGTAGGCGAGCCCTGTCGCGACGCCCGCGTCGGACGTGCGCCGGCGGACCTCGCCGGAGAAGCGCCGTGGGCCGAGCCACTCGCGCAGCCGCTTGTCGTCGACGCGAATCTTCTGCGTCTTTCCCTTCGCGACCTGCGTCGCCGCCTTGCGGCAGACGTCGCCGATCCGCCGCTCGAGGTTGCGCACGCCGGCCTCGCGCGTGTACTCGCGGATGATCGTGCGCAGCACCGGCGTGGAGATCGTCAGCTGCGAGCGCTTGAGGCCGTGCGCCTCGAGTTGCTTCGGAAGCAGGTAGCGCTTCGAGATCCCGAGCTTCTCCTCTTCCGTGTAGCCCGCGAGCGTGATCGTGTCCATCCGGTCGAGAAGCGGTCCCGGAATCGTGTCGGTCGTGTTCGCGGTGCAGATGAACAGCACCTTCGACAGGTCGAACGGCAGGTCGAGGTAGTGGTCGCGAAACGTCCTGTTCTGCTCGGGGTCGAGCACCTCGAGCATCGCGCTCGTGGGGTCGCCGCGCCAGTCAGAGCCCATCTTGTCGATCTCGTCGATGAGCACCACGGGGTTCAGCGACTCCGCGTCGCGCAGCGAGCGGATGATCGTGCCCGGCATCGCCCCGATGTACGTGCGCCGGTGGCCGCGGATCTCCGCCTCGTCGCGCATGCCGCCGACCGACATGCGCACGAACTTGCGCCCGAGCGCGCGGGCGATCGACTGCCCGAGCGAGGTCTTGCCGACACCGGGCGGCCCGACGAAGCACAGGATCGGACTATGGCCCTCCGGATTGAGCTTGCGTACCGCCAGGAACTCGATGATCCGGCGCTTGATGGTCTCGAGGCCGAAATGGTCCTCATCGAGAATACGCCGCGCCCGCTCGATATCGATTTCCTCCTTGTCGAGCCGCGACCACGGCAGCGCCAACAGCCATTCGAGGTAGGAGCGCGTCATCGAGTACTCGGCGCTGCCCTCGCCCATGCGTTCGAGCCGCGCGATCTGCGTGCGTACGTGCTCCTCCGCTTCGGACGGCAGGCCCGCTTCAGCCAGTTGCTTCTT
>JAFAHG010000112.1 GCA_019237315.1 Actinomycetota bacterium | reverse complement strand
GAATCCTGCGCCCCGGAGGTATCTCGGTTCATCAGCTCCCGAACGCTGTTGGCCCTCTCAACCTCGTACGCCAGGGTATGCGGGGTTTTCGCGGTGCTATGGGATTCGAAGTTCGCTACTGGACACCCGGCAGATTGATGCACGTTTTCGAGAGGGAGGTTGGTCCGACGCGACTGGAACCTGACGGGTGGTTCACGCTGAATCCGCAGGCGACCGACCTCGACCTGCTTCCGCAGCGTTACCGTCCGCTGCTGAGGCTCTCCGAGCTACTGCGTCGCTCCGCAGCCGTGGCGCGTCCCATCGCGTGCACTGCCGACAGCCTCTACGTCGTCTCCACGCGCGGCCGATGACACGCCCGGGCCCGCGCGCCGTCGCGCTCGCCCTCTACGTCCTCGTCGCGTTCCTCTATTTCGGGCTGCGGGCGCTCGGCCACACCGGCCGCACCTACATCGGGACGCCGAACGCCGACGCGCAGCTCGAGATCTGGGCATTCGCGTGGTGGCCGCACGCGATCCTGCACGGGCACTCGCCGTTCTACACGCACGCGCTCTGGGCGCCGACCGGCGTCGAGCTCGCGTGGCCGACGATGGCGCCGGGTCTCGCGCTCGTCTTCGCGCCGCTCACGTACGTCATCGGGCCGAACGGCTCCTACGACGTATGCGCGACGCTCATGCCTGCGCTCTCGGCGTGGACCGCGTTCCTGCTCTGCCGCCACGTCTCGCGCTCGTTCTGGGCGTCGCTCGCCGGCGGGTACGTGTTCGGGTTCTCGGCGTACGAGCTCGGCTCGCTGCAGCACATCCAGCTGACCGGCGTGTTCCTGATCCCGCTCGTCGCGCTCGTCGTCCTGCGCTACCTCGAGGGCGCGTACACCCGCCGCGGCTTCGCGCTCCGCTTCGGCGTCCTCGCGGCCGCGGAGCTCTCGATCTCGACGGAGCTCAGCTTCACGATGGCGCTCGCGCTGCTCGGGTCGCTCGCGCTCGCGTACCTCCTCGTGCCGGCGACGCGCGCGCGGCTGCGCACGATCCCGCTGCCGCTCGTCGGCGGCTACGCGTTCGGCGGCGTCTTCGCGAGCCCGCTCGCGTACGAGCTGCTGAAGAACTTCCACGGCCATCCGTTCAACCCCGTCTCGCCGACGCAGTGGAGCGCCGACGTGCTGAATGCCGTGATCCCGTCCGACATCCTCGCGCTCGGAACGAAGCTCACGTCGATCTCGAACCACTTCACGGGTTCCCGCTGGGAGCAGAGCGGCTACTACGGGCTGCCGGCGCTCGTCGTGCTCGTCTGGTTCGCGCTGCGCCGCTGGCGCGCGCCTTCCACGCGCTTCCTGGTCGTCGCGATCGCGCTCGGGATCTTCTTCTCGTACGGCGCATGGCTGCACGTCCGCGGTCACCAGACGGTGACGCTGCCCTGGGAGCACATCGCGTACCTGCCCCTCTTCTCGAACGTGCTCACGGTGCGCTTCTCGATGTACGTGACGCTCGGCATCGCCGTCGTGCTCGCGTTGTGGGCGTCGTCCGCGACGGTCCCGATGTGGGCGCGCGTCGCGCTGCCGACGCTCGCCGTGCTCGCGTTCTTCCCGAATCTGACGCGCAACGACTGGGCGATCACGACGCAGGAGCCGGCGTTCATCCGCTCGCACATCTACCAGCGCTGTCTCACGCGGACCGACAACGTGCTGATCTTCCCCGGCTCGTTCCACGGCAACGAGATGCTGTGGCAGGCGGATGCCTGGTTCGGCTTCCGCATGGCGGAGGGCTACGTGTCCGCCGTGCCGCCGAAGGAGTTCCAGCAGCCGCCTGTCGTCAACGACATCGCGACGTACGGCGAGACGTCCGGCGACAACGCCGCGGCGGTACGCGAGTATGCGCGCCTGAAGCACGTGACCGTCGTCCTCGCAGAGCTCGGGCCCGTCTGGGAGTACGCGGACGGCCGGTGGCAGTTGCAGCCCAACCCGTGGCCGCGCCGGCTCGCGCCGCTCGGAACGCCCCTGGAGATCGGCGGCGTCCTCGTCTACCGGCTCGACGGCTCGAAGCCCTGCGTGAAGCTGTGAGGGGGCGCGCCGCAGCGGCCGCCGCCGTCGGTGCGTACTTCGCGCTGCTCGCGGCGCTGGGGGGCTACGACAGGTGGTCGCGGCTCGGCGTCTTCCCCGTCGACCGCTCGCGCCCGCTCTGGTTCGGCGACCTGCGGAGCCTGACGTCGGCGTGGCAGTGCGCGCGGCACGGACGACACGTCCTGCCGCGCAACCCCTGCGACCCGTGGCAGCGGCCGGCGAACTACCCGCACCTGTGGGTCTGGCTGAAGTTCCTCGGCCTCGGGAACGGCGACGTGCAGGCGCTCGGGTTCCTCGTCGGCGCGCTCTTCCTGCTCGCCGCGCTCGCGGTCCTGCCGCGCGCCGCCGGTGTCGGCAGCGGCGCGCTGTACGGCGTCGCTCTCTGCGCCCCGGCGATCATGCTCGGCGTCCAGCGCGCGAACGTCGACCTGCTGCTCTTCGGGCTGCTCGTCGTCGCAGCGATCTACGCGTCGCGCGCCGTCCTCGCGGCTGCCGTCGTCGAGCTCGCGGCGGCGCTGAAGTTGTTCCCGATCTTCGCGGTCGGCCTGCTGCTACGCCGGCGCTACTGGCTCATCTCGGGCGCCGTTCTCGTCGCCTTCGCCGCCTACGCGCTCGGCACGCTCAGCACGATTCGCGAGATCCGCAAGACCGTGCCGCAGGTGAATGACACGAGCTTCGGCCTGCGCAGGTTCAGCGAGTGGGCCGCGGCCGCGGTTACCGCCCATTCCTCGCCGGTCGGATGGGACGTCGCCGTCGCGCTCGTGACGCTCGCCGCTGTCGTGCTGCTGCGCAACCGGCTGCGCGCGCTACTGCCGGAGACGGGCACGCGTGAGCTCGACCTCTTCTGGGCAGGCGCGTGCGTCTACGTCGGCTCGTACGTCTTCTTCCGGAGCTTCGACTACCGCCTCGCGTTCGCGCTTATGACATTCCCGCAGCTCGTGCGGTGGGCGCGTGCACGCAGCTGGATCGCGGTCGTCACACTCGTCGCGTTCTTCGGGACGTTGTGGCTCGACGCGCCGTGGCACGGCGTGCCGCTGCTCGGCTGGCTGCAGCACAGCCACGTCGTTTCGCTGCCGCCGGTCGTCGCCTCGCAGCTCGTCCTCTTCCTCGGCCTCGCAGCCGGTCTCGCGGCGACCGCGCCGCAGCTTCCCTACGCGGTGCGTTCGAGGACGACGAGGCAGCGCGACGCGAGCAGCGGCGCCGCCGGTGCGAGCACGGTCTCGAGCGCGCGCAGCGGACGGTAGAGCGCCATGGGCGCGAGCGGGCGACGCGAGAACCCGCCCGACAGCGGCCAGATGAGGAACGAGAACCGTTGCCGCTCGACGATGCGGAGCTCGGGGAAGCGGCGGCGCAGCTCGTCCGAACCGCGGAAGAAGAGCAGCATCGCGACGGCCTGGTTCCCCTCGAGCGCCGCGCGCGCGAGGCGCGGGTCGGGCCGGAACGGATCGATGCTCGGGTCGGTGTGCTCGTGGTGGAAGAGCCGGTAGGCGACCATCGAGAGCGGCGAGGTGTACGGCTCGACGGCGACGAGCCGGCCGCCGGGCGCAAGCGTTCGGCGGACCTCCGTGAGGAAGCGCGACGGGTCGGCGAGGTGGTGGACGACGTCGACCGCGACGATGTTCGCGAGCGACCCGTCCCCGTACGGGAGCTCGTGTGCGTCGGCGACCTCGTCGGCCCACGGCGTCGGCTCGACGTCGGTCGCGACGAGGCCGGGGAGCCGCTCCTTGAGGGGAGCGAAGCCGCTCCCGATCTCGATCGTGCGTCCCTCGACGTGCGAGAGACGCGCCTCGATCTGGTCGAACCACTCGCTGTAGACGCGGCGCAGAAGCGGACGGTTGCGCCACGCGGCTTCCTGCTCGGCGAGCGCGTCGACGAGCGGGGGCGATCCCATCGCGCGGCTACTATAGGCGCCTCCCGCGTGGAGACGGCGGCAACCCAAACTCGTTCAGGTCCCGTCGCCCCGCGTGATGCCTACCGGGCGATCGCGCAGGCGTTCGACGAGCTGGCGCCGCGGCAGGGTCGCTGGGACCGGCGCACGCGCGGCTACCACGACCTCGTCACCGCGATCTGCCAGGCGACCGTGCAGCCGGGAGCGTCGGTGCTCGAGATCGGCAGCGGTTCCGGCGACCTGCTCGCGGCGCTCGAGCCGCGGCGCGGCGTCGGCGTCGACGTGAGCCCCGGGATGGTCGCACGCGCGCGCGAGCGCCATCCCGGTCTGCACTTCGAGCTCGCCGCGGGCGAGGACGCCGATCTCGGTGAGGCCTTCGACTACGTGGTGCTGTCGGATGTCCTGCCGTACGTCGACGACCTGCTCGGCCTCTTCCGCAACGTCGCCCGCCACTCGCACCGCGAGACGCGCGTCGTCGTCAGCTCGTACAGCTCGCTGTGGCGTCCGGGGCTCGCGCTGCTCGAGTGGCTGCGGCTCAAGCCGCGTAAGCCCGTGCGTAACTGGGTCGCGCCGCACGACGTCGAGAACCTGCTGCGTCTCGCCGGCTTCGAGGCGATCACGACGACGCCGCGCATCCTGCTGCCACTACGCATCCCGTTCCTTTCCGGCCTCCTGAACGGCGTGCTCGCGAACGTGTTGGCTCTCCGCAAGCCCTGCATCACCCACCGGATCGTCGCTCGCCTGCGCCCGCCGGACGAACGTCGTGAGCTCTCCGTGTCA
>JAFAHG010000013.1 GCA_019237315.1 Actinomycetota bacterium | reverse complement strand
TTCAACTGCATTCCCGCGCCGTATTCGATCTTCCGCGAGATCCGCAAGTTGGCGCCGGGCCACGTCCTCACGTGGCAGGACGGTCGCGTCGCCGTCGTGCGCTACGCGCGACCGGGCCCGCTGCCGCCGCGCGAGGGCGACGACGAGGCCGAGCTCCTCGAGGAGTGCCGTGCGCGGTTACGCGACTCGGTGCGTGCGCACCTCGTCTCCGACGTTCCCGTCGGCGTGCTGCTGTCGGGCGGCGTGGACTCCGGCACGCTCGCGGCGTTCGCGTCGCAGGAGACACACGAGCCGGTCCGTACGTTCTCGATCGGTTTCGAGGAAGCCTCGTTCAACGAACTCGACGGCGCCCGTGCCGTCGCCGAACGCTACGGGACGATCCACCGCGAGCTCGTCCTCCGGCCGGACGCGGCGCTGCTGCTCCCCGTGCTCGCCGATGCGTTCGACGAGCCGTTCGCCGACTCGTCCGCACTGCCGACCTACCTCGTCGCTCGGCTTGCGGCGGAGGACGTGAAGGTCGCCTTGTCGGGCGAGGGCGGCGACGAGCTCTTCGGCGGGTACCACACCTACGTCGCCGACCTGCTCGCCGAGCGCTTCGGCGGCGTCGCGGCGGCGGCTCGCCCGCTGGCCGAGCTCCTGCCCACGTCGACGCGTCGCGCAAGCATCGACTACCGGCTGAAGCGGTTCACACGCGCCGCGAACCTGCCTCCGCTCGAGCGGCATCACGGCTGGAAGGAGATCTTCTCGGCCGATGTGCGCGCCGAGCTGACCGGCCGGCGCCACGGCTGGGATCCGGTTTCGCTCGAGCGTGCGCGCTTCGCCGAGACCGAGGGGTTCCCGTTGCTGACACGACTGCAGGACGTCGACTTCGGCGGTTACCTCGTCGACGACCTGCTCGTGAAGACGGATCGCGCATCGATGGCGTGGTCACTCGAGGCGCGCGTGCCGTTCCTCGACACGGTGGTGACGAACTTCGCATTCTCGCTCCCGGTCGATCAGAAGGTGCGGTGGTTCGAGAAGAAGCGGCTGTTGCGCAAGGCGATGGAGCCGCTTCTGCCGGCGGAGGTCGTGCACGGCAAGAAGCGCGGGTTCTCGATTCCGGCCGCAGCGTGGCTGCGCGGCGACCTCGAGCCGTTCGCGCGCGAGACGCTCTCCGCGGCGACGCTCCGGCGACAAGGCATCCTCCAACCTGCAGCCGTGGAGCGCGTCATCGACGAGCACGTGTCGGGACGGCAGGACCTGTCGCGGCAGCTCTGGGGCCTTCTTGCGCTGACGCTCTGGTACGAGCGGCACGTCGAGGGCGTCCGGCGCGACGTGGCCGTCGAACATGTCCTCGCGTCCTGATGCGCGTCTGGATCGACATGACGGCGAGTGCGCACCCGCTCGTCTTCCGCCCGCTCGTCGAGCGGCTACGCGCACGCGGCGACGAGGTCGAGATCACGACGCGCGACTATGCGCAGACCGCGCAGCTGATCGAGCAGCACGGCATGACGGCGACCGTGGTGGGCCACCACGGGGGCCGGTCGCGGACGAGCAAGGCTGCACAAATGGCGATGCGGCTGCGGAAGCTACGCCGGTGGGCGCGCGGCCGCGACTTCGGCATCGCGCTCGCGCACGGGTCGCACGAGTTGACGATGACGGCGCGCCGCCTCGGCATCCCGAGCGCGACGACCTTCGACTACGAGTGGGCGTGGATGCAGCACCAGCTCGGGTGCCGCGCGGCGAACAGGGTCGTCGTCCCCGAGTGGATCCCGCCCGAGCGCCTTGCGCGCTACAGCGCGGTGCCGCCGAAGCTCCTGCAGTACCCGGGGCTGAAGGAGGAGTACTACCTCGCGGACTTCGAGGCGGACGCGGAGGTCCTCGACGCGTGGCCGATCGACCCGGCGCGCACGCTCGTCGTGCTGCGGCCGCCGCCTGACGTCTCGCTGTACCACCGCCACTCGAACCCGCTCTTCCCGCTGACGCTGCGCCACCTTGGTTCGATCGACTCGGTGCACGCGATCGTGCTGCCGCGCACCGACGAGCAGCGCGCCTACGTGCGGTCGCTTGCGCTTCCGTCCGTGATCGTCCCTGACGCGGCCGTCGACGCGCAGAGCCTGATCGCGCTCGCCGACGTCGTCGTGTCGGCGGGAGGGACGATGAACCGCGAAGCGGCGGCGCTCGGCGTTCCGGTGTACACGACCTACGGCGGCCGCCTCGGCGGCGTCGACGAGGAGCTGATCCGGCAGGGCAGGCTCCGCCCCCTCACGGACCCACGCGCGCTCGACTTGCAGAAGCGCGAGCGCTCTCCGACCGATCGCGTGCGCCGCGACCCGCAGCTGATGCTCGACCTGCTGCTCTCCGCCCGCGGCTAGGCGGCGGCCAGAGCCTCGCGAACCGCACCGAAGAGCTCGCGGCCGAACCGCGAAAGCCGCGCGGGCCCGAGGCCGTGGATCGCCGCGAGCTCGCTCTCGCTGCCCGGCTTCCGCGCCAGGATCTCGTCGATCGTCCGGTCGGGGAAGATGACGTACGCCGGCACGCCCTCGGAGCGGGCGCGTTCGAGCCGCCACCGCCGGAGCGACTCGGCGGCGGGGGAGCTGTCACGGACCCGCGACGCGGGCTTCG
Source organism: Actinomycetota bacterium (assembly GCA_019237315.1). Taxonomy (GTDB): domain Bacteria; phylum Actinomycetota; class Thermoleophilia; order Gaiellales; family Gaiellaceae; genus PALSA-600. The sequence continues at coordinate 9,748 of JAFAHG010000013.1, read as the reverse complement.
CATGAGGCTGCGCGCCGACGCCGAGCTCCGCGAGGAACGCACTTGGCCGCCGCGAGCACGAGAGCGAGAGGTGCACCCGCGCCCGCGTCATGCCGACGTAGAGCAATCGCCGCTCCTCGGCGATCTCCGCGGGGCTACGCGCGAGCTTCCACGGCATCTCCCCGGCGTCGAGCCGTGGCAGGAAGACCGCGTCGAACTCGAGGCCCTTCGCGCGGTGATACGTGAGCAGGTGCACGCCGCGAGCGGACTCGCCGCCGGGATCGAAGCGCCGCCGCAGTTCGACGACGAACTCGGCGCACGTGCGCGCTCCGTCGTCGAACTCCTCGGCGAGGCGGATGAGCCGCGCGAGGTCCGCCTGCCGCGTGAGCTCCCGCTCGCCGAGCCGGTCCGGCGGATGCACGAGCCAGCCGGCCTCTTCCGCGAGCGCGCGGACCCGTATGGCCACCTGAAGCGAGTCGTCGTGCTCGAGCAGTCGCAGGAGGCGACGCGCGGCCTCGCGTCCGAGCAGCGACGATCCCTGGAAGGGCAGACCCGCCTCGTGCAACACCTCCTCGAAGTCGGCAAGGCGCGCGTTCGTCCGGCAGAGAATCGCGATCTCCTCGTGCGCGGTCCCCGCGGCGAGGAGTGCGCGTACCTCCGCCAAGATCCACGCATCCTCCGCATCGGGCTGTGCGAACGCGCGAACGCCGGGCTCAGCCCCTTCCGCGCGTGTCGGCCGCAGAACCTTCTCCGCGCCGCCGAGCCTCGGCACGAGCCGGTTTGCAAGCGCGAGTACCTGCGGCGTCGAGCGGTAGTTCTCCTCGAGGCGAACGACCGTGGCGTGCGGGAACCGTTCCGCGACGCCGAGCAGCCACCGCGGCGAAGCGCCCGTGAATCCGTAGATCGACTGGTAGTCGTCCCCGACGACGCAGAGGTCGTCGCGCGGCCCGACCCAGAGGTCGAGCAGCGCCTGCTGCAACAGGTTCACGTCCTGGTACTCGTCGACCGTGAACGCGGCGTACCGCTCGCGCACGTCCGCGAGCGCGTGTCCGTCGGTTTCGAAGAGGCGCACCGCGAGCTCGAGCACGTCCTCGAAGTCGATGTCCCCACGTGACGCCTTTCGACGCTCGTACTCCTGGTACACGGATGCCATCAGATCGCGTGGGATCGGCGGCTCGTGGTCTCCGAGACGTGCCAGGTACTCGGAGGGCGGGATGCGCATGTTCTTGGCGCGCTCGATCTCGGTCGCGAGATCCGCGGCAGGGCGGAAGCGATACGGCCGCGGCAGGCTGTTGCCGATCTGCCTGAGCAGCAGCGCCTTGGTCGGCAGGATCCGGCCGACCGCGGCAGGGGCGTAGCGATGGAGCTGCGCGAGCGCTGCCGAGTGGAACGTCCGCGCCTCGACCCCGGCCGCGCCGAGCGCAGCGAGCCGTGACTTCAGAACCCCGGCCGCCTTGTCGGTGAACGTGACGGCGAGGATGTCGCCCGCCCGGAACGCACCCGACGCAACCTGCCACGCGATGCGCCTCGTGACCGTCGTCGTCTTGCCCGATCCTGCACCGGCCAGGATGCACACCGGGCCGCGCACCGCTTCCGCTGCGCGTCGCTGCTCGTCGTTCAGTCCGGCGAGAACGTCCATGCGGCCACCGTACCGACCGACTCGGTCGGCGACGGCCCGAAAACGTCACGCGTGTGCAACGGAAGCGTGCCGAAAGTGCAACAACTGCGCCCGGGCGCGCTCCCGGTCAGTGCAGCGTGTCTTCGAGCACCGCTTGTCCTGCGCGCCGCGGCTCCTTCACCATCGTTCCGAGCTTCGCGGTCACACCGAGCGTGTCGCCCTCGGCGACGAGCCGCTCGAGGTCGGCGAGCTCGTCGTCGAGCCACCCCGCGTCGATCGGCGGCCGCGCGGCGCGCATGATCTTCGGGTGCGAGGTCGGACCGACGGCCTCACCGGCGTTCCAGAGCTCCTCGTGCAGCTTCTCGCCCGCCCGCGCACCGACGAACGCGATCGGCACCTGCTCCTCCGTACGGCCCGACAGCTCGATCATCTGGCGTGCGAGGTCGAGGATCTTCACAGGCTTCCCCATGTCGAGCACGTACACCTGGCCGCGGCCGCCCATCGCTCCCGCCTGGACGACGAGCGACGCCGCCTCGGGAATCGTCATGAAGTAGCGCGTCATCTCGGGATGCGTGACGGTGACCGGACCGCCACGCTCGATCTGGCGGCGGAAGATCGGGATCACCGAGCCTGACGAGCCGAGCACGTTGCCGAACCGCACGGCGACGAAGCGGGTCTCGACGTCCTCGCGCAGCGCGAACGACTCGACGATCCACTCGCACACTGCTTTCGACTGACCGAGCAGGTTCTTCGGGTTCGCCGCCTTGTCGGTCGAGATGAGCACGAAGCGGTCGACGTCGAACTCGACCGAGACCTGGGCCATCACGCGTGTGGCGAGCACGTTGTTCGTCACCGCTTGCAACGGATTCGACTCGAGCATCGGCACGTGCTTGTACGCCGCCGCGTGGAAGACGACGTCCGGTCGGTAGCGCTCGCACACCTGACGCATCTTCGGCAGCTCGCCGCAATCTGCGAGAACGGGAATCGCCGCGGCGAAGTTCCGCTCGTCGACGAGCTCCCGCTCGAGCTCGTACAGCGCGGACTCGCCCTGCTCGACGAGCACGAGCCGTGCGGCGCCGAGCCGTGCAAGCTGCCGGCAGAGCTCGGATCCGATCGACCCGCCCGCACCGGTGACGAGCACCGTGCGGTTGCGGATGTAGGCGGCGGTCGCGCCGAGGTCGACCTCCACCTGTTCGCGACCGAGCACGTCCTCGACCTGCACGGGACGGATCTGCCCGGCCAGGTTGAGGTCGCCGGAGATGAGCTCGCCGAGCCCGGGCAGCGTCTTCACGGTGACACCTTCGGCGCGCGTCGCCTCGACGATCTTGCGGCGCACCTCGCCCGGAGCAGACGGCATCGCGATCAGCACCTCGTCGGGCTTGTTGTCGCGCAGGATGTGCGTGAGGTCGTCGGTCGTCCCGAGGACGCGGATCCCGTGCAGCCGCATGTTCTTCTTGTGCGGATCGTCGTCAACGAGACCGATCGGCGTGTATGCGAGGTGGCGGTTGCGCTGCATCTCGCGGATCAGGAGCTGCGCGGCGTCGCCCGCGCCGACGATCAGCACCTCCTTCCCGCGCGCGACGAGCCCCGTTTGCGGCCGCTCGATCAACGAGCGCGCGAGCAGACGCGAGCCCGCAACGAATGCGAGCAGGAGGAGAAGGTCGAGAACCGCGATGAGACGCGGAAGCCGCGACGTGTCCGACGGCGGGAACGCGTACAGCACCAGGTCGGTAAGGAGCGACGCCGCGACGACACCGCGCGCCGCGCCCCACATGTCGCGTGTCGAGACGTACCGCCACCAGCGGTTGTAGAACCCGAAGAGAACGAAGACGGAGAGCTTGATCGCGACGACCGCGACGAACACGCGCCACGACAGCAGGTGCCGGTAGTACGGCGGGATCGTCTGGTCGAAGCGAAGGAAGAACGTGAGCCGCCACGCCGCCGCAATCAGCAGCGCGTCCGCGAGGAGCTGCCAGATGCGGTGGCGGTTGACGGGGAACGAGATCACGTTCTGACGAGCGACGAAGCGCGGCGAAGCACGCCGACGACTTCGGCCTGCTGCTCCTCCGTGATCCCGGCCCAGAGCGGGAGGCAGAGGTTCTCGCGCGCCGCGCGCTCCGTCTCCGGGTAGTCGCCCTCGGCGTGGCCGAGATACCGCAGCGCCGGCTGCAGGTGCAGCGGCGGCTGGTAGTACGACGCGAAGCCGATGTCGGCGTCCGCCAACGCGGCGGCGAGCCGGTCGCGCTCCGTCGAGCGGATGCAGTACATGTGGTACACGTGCCCCGGCTCGTCGGGCGGGAGCTCGGCGATCTCGCCGAGTCCGAGGTCCGCGTACCGCGCAGCCGCCTCGCGGCGCTGCCGGTTCCAGTCGTCGAGGTGGGGCAGGAAGATCCGCAGCATCGACGCCTGCAGCGCGTCGAGTCGCGAGTTGTAGCCGACGTACTCGAAATCCTTCTTCGCGCGCGACCCGTGGAAGCGCAGCATGCGGAGACGCTCGCCGAGCTCCGCATCGTTCACGGCAACGAGGCCGCCGTCACCGAGCGCGAAGAGGTTCTTCGTGGGGAAGAAGCTGAAGGTCGACGCGATGCTCGTCGCGATGCCCGCAGCGCCGAACGCCTGCGCAGCGTCCTCGACGATCGGCAGGCCGAACCGGCGCAGCTCGTCGACCGGAGCGGGACGGCCGAAGAGATGCACGGGCATCAGCGCCTTCGTGCGCGGCGTGATCCGGCGCTCGACGTCCGCCGGGTCCAGGTTCAGCGTGACGGAGTCGATCTCCGCGAAGACAGGCGTCGCACCCCGGCGCGCGATCGCCTCGGCGGTCGCGTAGAAGGTGAAGGTCGGACAGACGACCTCGTCGCCGGGCCCGATTTCGAGCGCGTCGAGGACGAGCACGAGCGCGTCGGTCCCGTTCGCGACGCCGACGGTCTGCTCGACGCCGAGGAACTCCGCCGCCTCCCGCTCGAAGCCCTCGACCTCCGGGCCGAAGATGAACCGGCCCGTGTCGAGCGTCTTCCGGAACGCCTCCTCGAGCTGCGGAATCAGCGGCGCGTACTGCGCCTTGACGTCAACGTGCGGAATCGGGGACACGGCGTGCCATGGTAGTGGACCGGCGTCGGCGTACGACCAAATACGCCGCAATCAGCACGATTCCCGCCACCACCACGTAATCCGCGTACCGGAAGCCGTGGTCGACGCTCCGCCAGCTCGCGCCGAGCCCCCAGCCGGCCCCTGCGAGGCCGAAGCACCAGATCGCGTTCCCCACCAGCGTCAGGACGAAGTAGCGCGGAAACGGGGTTCCGAAGACGCCTGCCGGGATCGAGATGAAGGACCGTGCGATCGGGGTCACGCGGCCGACGAGCACGGCCCATCCCTCCCACCGGTCGAACCAGCGTTCGGCTCGCCCGAGCTGCTCCTCGTTCAGGTGCAGCCACTTCCCGCGCCGCTCGAGCAGCGACCGGCCGCCGCGGACGCCGAGCAGCCACCCGCCGACGGCGCCGACCTGGTAGCCGATCGTCCCCGCGAGTGCGATCGCGACGAAGGCGCCGGTGCCCGTCGTGCGCCACCCGAACACGTCGAGGTTGTGCGTGAGCGCGCCGGAGGCAAGCGCGCCCCCGTAGAGCATGACGAGCTCGCTCGCCGCGGGAAAGACCGCGTCGATCGCCATCAGGACGAAGACGGCCCAGATCCCGTGATGTGCGAGGAAGGAAGTGATGGGGCGAGCCTAGCTGCGGAGGGTGAACTGCGTCGTCGCGTTGGACGTCCCGACCGCGCTCGTGGTGACGAGACGTGCGACGTAGGTACCCGGAACCGCCTTCGTCACACCGTCCGTGAGCGTCCCGTCCCAGTGAAGGCTCTGCGGTCCCGGCTGGAGCTGGACGGCGGGCAAGACCCGCACGACGGCGCCGGTCAGCGTCTCGATCTGCAGCGTGACGCTCGCCGCGCGCGAGAGCTGAAAGGAGACGTTCAGGCCGTTCCGCGCGCTCGCGCTCTTCGGCGCCCTGACGGCCGAGAGAGTGAGGTCATACTGGAACGGCTGGTCGGCGACCGACACCTGCTGCGTCTGGTCGTCCGTCGCCTTCACGTTCCAGTGATAGGTGCCCTCGGCGTCGAAGGTCGCGAACGGAAACGTGTACGTACCCGGCTGGCGGTCGCCGCTGTCGACGGTGAAGACCTGTCCGCTCGGCGAGAGGACACTCGCCGTCACGTTCGACGCGCGGACGACCTTGTACGCGAGCTGCTCGCCCGCCGGTGCGTCGTTCTTCGTCAGCACGGGCAGCGACGGCGGCGGCGCGTACACGCCCGTGTACTCGAAGAGCAGCGCGTCCTTCACCGGTCGACCGGCGACGGCGGACGGCCGCGACAGCAGCTGCCCGTTGAACGCCGCGGTGACGTTCGAGCCCGAGTCGAGCGCAGCCGCGGTGACGGCGCCGAGTTGCACCATCGTCCGTGCGAGGTCGTAGATCGAGATCCCGGTGCTGTACCCGGGCTGGCCACCGTCGACTGCGACGAGGAGGATGCGGCCGTCCGACAGCTGACCGACGGCGGCGCGGGCCGTTCGCTCCGCGAGACTGCCGGGGTCGAACGACTCGCTCGTGTGGAACACGGGCCTGCCGTTCGTCACGAGCGCCGGGCCACCGCCGATCGCATTCACCACGTTGCCCCAGTCGGAGGGGAGGATGAGACGCACCGTGACGTTCGTGCCCTCGGGCGCGTCGTCCTGCAGCGAGGGGAGACCGCCGGTCGCTGCGCCGACCGACATGAGCACCGCACCGTCGGCCGGGATCTGGGTCCCGCCGCCCGTGTTCGTCGCGGTGACGGGCGCCTGCAGATCGCTGCCCGGCGTCGCAGCCGGAAACGGCTCGAGCACGACCTCGCTCGCGTTCGCGACGAGCGGCGTCGCCGCTCCCCACGCCGGGGTGAACAGAACGACCTGGCCGGACTGTGGCACCTGGTTCACACCGGCGAGCGGCCTCCGCTGGCCCGCGCCCTTCCACGTGCCGACGAACGTCACCTGCTTCACGCGGAGCAACCCCGACGCGTCCACGCCGATCGACGCGCGCGTCGGGTACGCACCGTGCAGAAGGACGCCGTTCTGCAGGATGATCCCCGTCGGGTAGCCCTTCGTCGTGAACGAGTCGCCGTTCACACCGGCCGCCGTCGCGGAGGCCGACACGTCCTGCTCGAGCTGCGTCACCGGCTCGAGCCCGTTCGAGATCGTGCCCGCGACGACGGGCTCGAGCGAGTAGAGACCGCCGGGCCGCGGACCCGTGATCACGTCGACGACGACGGGGCCCTGCGGCGTGAACTCGACCTGCTTCTGGAACGTGACCGCGGGCATGAGCTCAGTCCCCTGCTCGGACGTGGCGCCGGCGGCGAGCGCGAATGCACCCGCGATCAGTGCGGCGAAAGCGAGACGGAAGAGCACGACCCCGGCCGAGAGTAGCCGACGGGCCGGTGGGTCAGTTCCAGACGCGAACGTCTCGATACAGCGTGTCGCGTTGCACGGGGACCTTGCCGAGGCCCTTGATCGTGCGGACGAAGTCGTCCGTGGACGCGCGATACGTGGTACCGGCAGCCGACACGACGTTCTCCTCGATCATGATCGAGCCGAGATCGTCGGCACCGAACTCGAGCGCAACCTGACCGATCTTCATCCCCTGCGTCACCCAGCTCGACTGGATGTGGTCGACGTTGTCGAGGTAGATGCGAGAGACGGCCTGCGTCAGCAGGTAGTCGAACGACGTGGGCATCGTCTCCGCCGGAACGAGCGCGCCGAGCCGGTTGCCGTCGTCCTGGAACGTCCAGGAGATGAATGCGCGAAAGCCGTGCGTCTCGTCCTGCAGGTCGCGAATCTTGCGCATGTGCTCGACGCGCTCGGCGAGCGTCTCGACGTGGCCGTACATCATCGTCGCGGTCGTCGACATCCCGAGGCGCTGCGCATGGCGCATGACGTTGAGCCACTCGGCCGACTTCGTCTTCTGCGGCGAGATGATGTCCCGCACGCGGTCGACCAGGATCTCGCCGCCACCGCCGGGAACGGAGTCGAGTCCCGCGTCACGCAGACGCGAGAGCGTGTCGGGGATCGAAAGCTTCGAGCGCCGTGCGGCATGCTGGATCTCGGACGGAGAGAGCGCGTGCAGGTGGATCGGGTAGCGCGCCTTGATCGAGCTGAAGAGATCCTCGTAGTAGTCGACCCCGAGGTCCGGGTGGTGGCCGCCCTGCATCAGCACGCCGGTGCCCCCGAGCGCGAGCGTCTCCTCGATCTTCTTGAAGATGACCGGCTTCGGCAGCAGGTAGCCCTCGCGCCTGTCACCGGGGCGGCGGTAGAACGCGCAGAAGTCGCAGTCCGTGACGCAGATGTTCGTGTAGTTGATGTTGCGGTCGACGATGAACGTGATCCGGGTCGGATCGGTCCGCCGCGCGCGGAGCTCGTTCGCGGCGCGGCCAATCGCGACGAGGTCGCGCGACTCGAGGAGGGCGATCGCGTCGGCGTCGCCGATGCGTTCGCCGGAAAGCGCTCTGTCGAGGATGTCCGCCGTCGTCGTACGCGTCGCGGTGATGCTCATACGGTCGCTCCCGCCGCGACGAAGCGGAGCTCGGGCACCACGTCGAGCTCGCCGACCTCGTGTGCGAGCTCGAGGAAGGTGTAGAGCCCTGCGCGCTCGCGAGGGCCGAACCGGTAACGCAGCTTCTCGAAGTACCGCGCGAGAAAGCCTGCCGGATAGCCGTAGCGTGCAGACGACTCGAACGCGAGCAGCTCGGGTTCCTCGCGCGCCGCGCGGACCGACGCAACGAGCGCATCCTCGAGCTCGGGCAGATCGGGGTGCGTCGGCTCGGGCGCCGCCCAGACTGCGAACACCATCGGGAGGCCGGTGCGCTCGAGCCAGAGCCGGCCGAGATCGTGGTGCGGCGTCGGGTCTTCGAACGCGGACTTGAGCGCCGCGTCGCCGATCAGCAGCTTCGCCTCGGCCTCCTCCCCGAGCGGAACGTGGTCCGCGTCCGGCAAGAGGACCTTCGTCAGGACGACCGACGTCGCCGACTCGGGAGTGACGGCGACGGTGCGGATGCGCTCGAGCGGCGTCTTCGACACGAGCTGGATCGAGTCGACGGCGCCTTCCGAGGAGACGCAGAGCCGCGAGAGCAGACGCAGCGAATCTGCGTGGCGCGCGTAGTGGATCGAGGAGATGGGCGCGACGTCGATCTCGCCCGCGATGAGCTGCTCGTTGAGGGCCGTCGGGACGCCGACGACCTCCTCGACCTCGGCCTCGAGCCGGAAGAAAACGGGAGCCATGTTGACGTACCCGATGCGGCCGAGCTTCAGCACGGGCTCGCGCCCCTCTGTATGTACACGCGACAACGCGGGACCCCACCTCCCTCCCCGATGCCGACGAGGCTACCCGCGAAACCGTCACGTGTCTGTGACGAGAAGTGCCGAATGTGTGACAACGCGCGCCGTGTCACGTCAGTCGTCCCACCGCCGAAGCTCGTTGTAGAGCGTGTCGCGCTGCACCGGGATTCGACCCGCCGCACGCACGACGCGAACGAGCTCGGCGAGCTTCTGCTCCTGGCCCGCCTCGGAGCCGGCGGCGCGGAAGATCTCCTCGCGGACGAGCGTCCCCTGCACGTCGTTCGCGCCGAAGTGGAGCGCGACCTGCGCGACGGGGAGCGTCATCGAGATCCAGTAGGCCTTGATGTTCGGGATGTTGTCGAGCAGAAGGCGCGAGATCGCGAGCACCTTGAGATCGGCGGCGCCGGTCTGGAACGTGAAGCCACGACGCTCGAAGACCGTGTTCGCCGGGTGGAACGCGAGCGGGATGAACGCGATGTAGCCGCCGGTCTTGTCCTGCTGCTCCCGCAGCCGGAGCAGGTGCTCGATGCGCTCCTCGTACGTCTCGACGTGGCCGTAGAGCATCGTGCACGACGTCGAGTACCCGAGCCGGTGCGCCGTGTCGTGGACGTGGAACCAGATGTCCGGGTGCTCCTTGCCCGGCGCGACGAGGCGCCGCACGCGGTCGGCGAAGATCTCGGCGCCGCCGCCGGTGAGCGCGCCGAGCCCGGCGGCCTGCAGCTCGCGCAGCACCTCTTCGTGGGAGAGCCCGGAGATGGTCGTCATGTGGTGGATCTCGGACGCCGTGTAGCACTTGAGGAACA
>JAFAHG010000167.1 GCA_019237315.1 Actinomycetota bacterium | reverse complement strand
TTCTCGGCGAGGGCTTCGGCATGGGTCTGCGCGGAGAGCGGCGTCGAGATCGCCCACTGGTTGTTGTTGCACACGAGAACGAGCGGCGCCTCCATGACGGCAGCGAAGTTCACACCCTCGTGAAACGCGCCCTCCGACGTCGCACCGTCGCCGAAGAACACTATCGCAACCGCGTCCTCGCCCCTCAGCTTCTTCCCCCAGGCGAGCCCGGCCGCGTGCGGCACGTGCGTCGCGATCTGAACGCAGATCGAGCCGAGGTTCCACTCCACAGGGTTCCACCAGCCGGAGGGATGCCCGCGCCACCACTGCAGCACCGTCGCCGGCGGCATCCCGCGGACGAGCCCGATCGCCGACTCGCGGTAGCTCGGGAAGATCCAGTCGGCGTCGCGCAGCGCGAACGTCGCGCCGGCCTGGATCGCCTCGTGGTTCCACGAGAGCGCGTATGTCCCGATCCGACCCTGACGGTGATAGACGACGGCGCGTTCGTCGAAGACGCGCAGCAGCACCATCCGCCGGTACAGCTCGAGCAGGTCGTGCTCCTCGAGCCCGGCCGGAACGGAGTCGCCGTCGAGCACACGCCTGAGGGCGGGCGCAACCTGGGCCATCCGCGCGGAACCTATCTAGGCGAGCACGGTCAGCGCGTCGCGCTCCGCCTCGAAGATCGCCTCGGTCACGTCGCCGAGGTCTTCCCCGTCGGCCTGAAGCGGTAACGGGCTGTCGCACCGGGCGACGAGCCGGTCGACGTCGTGCCCTGCGAGCACCGAGCGGCTCTCGCCGACGGTCCCGCGGAACGCCCGCCACAGGAACCCGGGTGCGAGCGCGGGCGTCAGCCGGCGCGGCGCAACGAAGTCGAGGCCGCCCTCGAACCGCGCCGCCCGGTTCACGACGACCGGCAGCGGCCCCGCGTAGGTGTACGGCTCGCCGTTCGCGACGAGCAGGAACGCGGCGCGCCCGTGACCCTCGACCTCGAGCTGCGGCGGCACACGCAGCCGCCGTTCCGCGAGCAGGCCTGCCAGCGTCGCCATGAAGGCCATGTTCCCCGGGCGCTTCCCGTCGGGGGCCCGGCCGCGGCGGTCGACGCGCCGGATCAGCTCCGCGTCGAGCCCGATCCCCGCCGAGAAGGCGAACCGGCGGCCGTTGACGCGGCCGACGGCGATCGTGCGCGTCCGGCCGGCGACGAGCGACGCGACGAGACGCTCGGCGGCGGCAGTCGGATCCCGCGGCAGCCCGAGCGCACGCGGCACGACACTCGTCCCTCCGCCGGGCAGGAACCCGAACGGCACTGCGCCGTCCGCACCGTTGATCGCCTCGTTGTACGTCCCGTCGCCCGAGAAGACGAAGATCGCGTCGGCCTCCGCAGCGGCCTCGCGCGCGAGCTCGGCCGCATGGCCGGGCCCGTCGGTCCGGCGCGTCACGACCTCGACGCGACCGCGCAGCACGCCTTCGATGCGCGCGACCCGTTCGTCCGTGACGGACGTCGAGAACGGGTTCACGATCAGAACCGCCCGCCTCATGCGGGCAATCGTACGGGTGGTCTAGCGGGCCGCCGCGCCTCGCATGCCGTCGAAGAGCACGGCGCAGAACTGGTCGGCGACGAGGTCGGTGTCGGTTCCCGGCCGGAGCCAGGTGTAGGCCCAGTTCGCCGCCGAGAGGAAGAGGAGGGCGGCCGCCGAGACGTCGAGGTCGGTCCGGAGCTCGCCGGCGTCGACTCCTTCGCGGAAGAGTTCGCGGATGCGCTCCTCGTAGCGACGGCGCTCGGCGCGGAAGCGTTCGAGCCGCTCGCCGCCGAGCGAGCGCCACTCGCGGGTGAACACCGTGGCGACGTCGAGCTGCTCGGCGACGAGCCCCAGGTGCGCCCGGAGCACCCCGCGGAGCCGCTCGGTCGCCGTGCCCGCGTCGCCGACCGCGTCGAGCCCGGCGTGGAAGCCCTGCGCGCCCGCCCACGCGACCTCCCACAGGAGGTCTTCCTTCGTCTCGATGTGGTGGTAGATCGACGCCTTCTGGATGCCGACCGCCTCGGCGACGTCGGCGAGCGACGTCCCGTGGTAGCCGCGTTCGGCGAAGAGCCGCGCTGCTGTCCGGGTTAGCTCTTGTCGCCTGCCGGCCATACTGAGGAGTAGCCTACCGATCGGTAGGGGCGCCATGACCGAGACGGACTTCCTCGCATACGTGCAAGCGGGCGGACAGGTGGAGGCCGGCGACTGGATGCCGGACGAGTACCGCGCGCGCCTCGTCAAGTTCGTCGAGATGCACGCGAACTCGGAGCTCATGGGCGTCCTTCCCGAGCGCGAGTGGATCCTGCGTGCGCCGACGTTGCAGCGGAAGCTCGCGCTGACCGCGAAGGTGCAGGACGAGGTCGGCCACGCGCAGCTGATCTACCGGGTCGTCGAGGACCTCGGCAAGCCGCGCTCGCAATGCCTCGACGACCTGCTCGCAGGCCGCGCGAAGTTCCACAACGTCTTCCACTACCCGACGAGGAGCTGGGGCGACGTCGGCGTGATCGCGTGGCTCGTCGACGCGGCGGCGATCGTCTCGCAGAAGGCGCTCCTCAAGTGCTCGTACGCACCGTACGCGCGGATCATGAAGAAGATCTGCTGGGAGGAGTCGTTCCACATCCTCCACGGCCGGGACGTCGTCCTCGCGATGGTGACCGGAACGGACGAGCAGCGCGAGCTCGTGCAGGAGGCGCTCGACCGATGGTGGGGACCGCTGATGCAGTTCCACGGCACGCCGATCCCGCGCGACGACGACCAGATGTACGTCTGGCGGATCAAGTCGCAGGGAAACGAGGAGGCGCGGCAGCAGTTCCTCGAGAGCTACGTGCCGCAGGTGTGGGAGCTCGGACTGACGCTGCCCGACCCGAAGCTCCGCCGAGGCGACGACGGCGTGTGGGAGTACACGGAGCCGGACTGGGACGAGCTACGCACCGTCGTGACGGGGCACGGGCCGCGCACACTGGAACGGCTCGAGCTCCGGCGTCGCTTCCTCGAGCAGGAGGCGTGGGTGCGGGAGGCCGTCGCGTGATCTTCGAAGTGTTCCGCCAGGAGAAGCGCGGTCAGCCGTTCGCGCACGCAGGGTCGATCGAGGCGCCCGACGTCGCGTTTGCCGAGACATGGGCGCGCGAGCAGTACGGGCGGCGGGGTGAGTCCGAGGCGCTGTGGCTCGTTCCGCGTTCCGGGGTACACGAGGTGCGCGACTTCCCCGACGAGTTCGACCTGAAGTACCGCCGCGTCGACGGGTACTCGCTCAAGCGCCGGCTGAAGGAGGCACGTGAACGAGCGGGCACGCCTCCTGCTCGAGCTCGCTGACGACGAGCTCCTCGTCGGCTGGCGCGACTCGGAGTGGACCGGCATCGCGCCGACGCTGGAGGAAGACGTCGCGTTCTCGTCGATCGCGCAGAACGAGATCGGCCACGCGCGCGCTGCGTACGAGCTCGCCGCGCGTGAGCTCGGGACGACGGCGGACGAGCTCGCATTCGATCGCGCGCCTGGCGAATACCGTTCCTCGCCGCTCGTCGAGCTGCGGCTCGTCGACTGGGCGCACACGATCGCGCGGCGCTGTCTCTACGAGCAGGCCGACCGGGCCCGCATCGAAGCGTTGATGCAGTCCGGCGACGAGGTCGTCGCGGGCCTCGCACGCAAGATTGACCGCGAGGAGGCCTACCACCGCATGCACGCCGAGCTCTGGGCGGAACGGCTACGGGGCGACCCACGCTTCGAGCAGGCCCTCGCAGAGCTCCGGCCGTACGTCGACGGCGACCGTCGCACGCGCACGGACGACTTCGCCGCGCTCCACGACGAGATGACGAGCGTCCGCCGCACGGCGCCGGGTGCGGAATGGTGACCGAGGCCGCGGTGTGGGAGGCGCTCGACGAGGTCCCCGACCCGGAGCTGCCGGTCGTTTCGCTCGTCGAGCTCGGAGTGGTCCGCCGGGTCGAGGTCGACGGCGACAAGGTGCACGTCGCGCTCGCGCCGACCTTCCTCGGCTGCCCCGCGCTCGACGCGATGCGTCGCGCGCTCGAGTCGGCGATCGAGTCCCTCGGCGGCAAAGCCGAGGTCGAGGTGCTGACCGGCGACGAGTGGTCGTCGGACTGCATCTCCGCCGTCGGCCGCGAGAAGCTGCGCGTCGCGGGCCTCGCGCCGCCTGTCCCGCGCGATGCGGGCGCTCCGCGCCTCGTGCAGCTCCAGAGCGCGGTGTTCCGCTGTCCCTACTGCGGGTCGACGGAGACTCGACTCGAGAACATCTTCGGCCCGACGCCGTGCCGTTCGCTCCGCTACTGCGAGAGCTGCCGGCAGCCGTTCGAGCAGTTCAAGACGATCTGACGAGATGCGTCACGGGCAGCGCGAAGCGCTGCTGCGTGAGGCCGCCGAGATCGCTTTCGAGCCACGTCGCCTCTTCCTCCGGCTCTGTGAGCACGACGACCTCGTCGGCCGGCCACTGCCGCAGCGCATCCTCGATCGCGAGCAGCGGATCGGAGTCGCCGACATGCGCGTGCTGCGAGTCGGGCGCGGCCTCTTCCGCACGGCGCTCCGCGTCGGCGCGGGCATCGTCGATCGCCCCCGTGAGCAGCGCGAGAAACGACACCTTCGACGCAGGAGCGACGACGTGCACTTCCACGTCCTCGCCCGCGTGACTGCGCACGACGGCCTCCACGTCCGCCTGCGGTGCGTCGGTGGTGGTGACGACGAGGACCTTGCGAGGCACGGCGTCTTCATTTCGCGGACAGGGGAACGGGAAACGTGGGAGGATCGCCGGCGTGACGATCGCCGACCTCCTGCACGAGGCTGCCGAGACGCATCACGTCGTCTACCGCATCGTCGACGGTGACGACCCGGACTGGGCCTCGTGGTATGCCGACTGGCTCCTCGAGCTGTCGGAGCTGCCCGAGCTACTCGGCCGCAAGCCGGTGCGGAGCCACCTCGTCCACGCGCTCGTGCAGCTCGACCGCGACTACGTCGCCGCCGGGCCGTCGGAGCGCTGGGAGGACTGGTACGCCGCCCGGCTTCCCGGGCTCGTCTAGACGCGCTTCTCGAGAAACGCCGCGACGCGCTCGGCGAAGTCGGGGGTGCCGACGAGCTCGGCCTGCGTCCGCGCCTCCGCTTCGAGCTGCTCCTCGAGCGATGCCGACGCGGCGGCGTCGAGCAGGCGCTTCGTCTCGGCGACCGCGCGCGGCGGCAGCGACGCGAAGACCTCTGCGAGAGAGCGCGCGCGGCCCGCGAGCTCCGCGCCGGGAACGACCTCCTCGACGAGTCCCCACTGCTGCGCCTC
>JAFAHG010000007.1 GCA_019237315.1 Actinomycetota bacterium | reverse complement strand
TAGAGGCTGTCGTACACGGACGCCGCGATGAACGATCCGGGGCCGAAGCCGCTGCCGTTGATCGTGAACGAGTAGCCGGTGTTCGCGAGATGGGCGTCACATGTCGCCGTGACGTTCGTGACCGTGATCGACCCCGCCGCGAACGCGGGTACTGCGGTGGTCAGAAGCCCCACCGCCGCCGCCGCCAGGGCCGCGCAGAACAGCACGCGACGACGAACTTTGTGCTTCGTATGAGTGGACACCGCAGGTCTCCTTCTTTCTCCGAGAAACTCTCGAAGGCCGCAGAACGTCTTGCTTGACGAGCCCACCGTACACCCCGTTTGGTTTGAAATCGAGGTGGAAAAGCGCAAACCACTCGTTCGGGGGATGTCCCACCCCTCGTATGGGGGATGACGTCGCGAGCGACGACGCCGGCGCGGGTGGACCGGCCCGGACGTGCGGGTCGGCCGGCGGCGCTTAGGGGCGTGCGGAAGCCAAGCCGGACACGCCGGACTCGAGCACGTCGGCGACGGTAGCCCCAAGGAATTCCCAGTCTAAAGGTCAACTTGAGATTAATGTTCAGTCAAGAGCGCGCCGCCCGTCCCCTCAAACCGAATCCCAACGCTTAACCGACCGGGAAGCCACGGACAAGGTGCTTCACTTGATGACGCCGGAAACCGATAAATCCGGCAACTGTCAGAGAGAGCACCTTGGCGAGCATCCTGAAACTGCGGCAGTCTGACCGACTCGCGCCCGAGCTCCTTGCGGGTGCCACGTTGCGTTGCAGTGACGTAGCCGGCTGTCGTCACCGCCGCGTTGCATCCTCGCTCGTCAAGCTTCGCAGTATCCGAACGCCCGCTCTCGTCCGCGGACGCGTGCGATGAGCCGCCGCCGTCTCGTCCTCGTATTCGGGCTCGCGCTCGCGGTGCTGGGCGCGACGTTCGTGCGCACGCTCGTCACGAGTTCGCCCGTCCCGAGCGCGGTTCCCACCTTCGTCGCGAGCGAGCTCGGGAGTCCGGCCAAGAGCCGGGCTGCGGTCGCGGACATCCACTTCCGCGCCACGGTGCGTGCAAACGCAGTCGTCGCCGCGACACGGACCGGCGCAGTCTCGCTCTCGGCCTCCGCGCAGCCGTCCTCGAGCTGGAAGAACTTCCAGCACGGCGCACTTCGGCCGAACGTGGCCGGCTACGAGACGGTCGCGATCGGCAACGCGAGCGTCGAAGAGCTCCAGACGGTCGTCAGCCATCGGGGTACGCACGTCTGGCGCTGGCGCCTGACAGGTGTAAACCTCAACCCGAAGTTGATGGTTGACGGAAGTATCCGCCTCCGGTCGAGCGGCCTCTTCGTGCTGCCCGTCTCGATCTTCGACCGGGCCGGTGCGCCGGTGACGCCCAGCGACGCCCGCTGGCGCCTTGCGCGGTCGGGGCGCACGTGGTGGCTCGAGCTCCGCCTCGACGACACCCGTCTCCCGGTGCCCTACACGATCGACCCGACGATCGCGAGCGTGACCGTGAGCGCGACACCCTCGACGGCGAGCGCGATCGCGAAGTGGACGCTCGCGTTCACATCGAGCTGGGAAGGCGGCCTGACGGGCGGCAGCACGGTGACCGCAACCTTCCCGTCCGGCTTCACCGTCCCGGCGACGTCAAGCGTCACGCTGAACAGCGGCTTTACGAACTGCTCGGCCAGCGGGACAGGCTCCGGGCTTGTGGAGACCATCACGCTCGCCGACAACGGCGGCACGTGTTCCGTCGCGAACAACGCCGCGCTCTCGCTCACGGTCTTCGGGATCACGAACCCGAGCTCGACCGGTTCCGTCAGCGTCAACGTCCAGACCTCGAGCGACCCGAACAACGTCGCGGCGAGCACCACGATCAACGCCGCGACGCCCGTCACGAGCACCTCGTACACGGCGGCGCGCGCGGCCGCGAGCGCGACGACCACCTACACGGTCGGGTTCACGACGAGCTCGACCGGCGCTCTCTTCGCCGGCTCGACGATCACCTCCACCTTCGCGGCCGGCTTCACCGTGCCGGCCTCCCCGACCGTCACGCTCACGAGCGGCTTCACAAACTGCTCGGTCGCGAGCGCGTCCGGCTCCGGCCAGGTCGTGACCGTCACGCTCGCGAACAGCAGCGGAACCTGCGCGGTTTCGAACAGCGGCGCCGTTCAGATCGCGATCGCCGGCGTCGCGAACCCGAGCTCGACCGGGGCCACGACGAACCAGGTCGCCACGTCGAGCGACACGACGAGCGTCAACGCCACGGGCACGACGATCACGTCCGCTACGACGGCGACGAGCGTGTCGTTCACGGCCGCCACGAACCACAACAAGCTGAACGCCAAGGGCATCACATGGACGGCGAACTTCACCCCGAGCGCGTCCGGCGCGCTGGCGGCGGGCGACACGATCACGATCGGCCTCGTCGGCTTCCAGACGGTGCCGACTACGCCGACCGTGACGCTGACGACGAACTTCACCCACTGCGGCAATACGGCCTCCGCGTCGTCGACCACGGTCACCGTCACCCTCACGAACAGCGGCGGCACCTGCGCCGCCGCGGCCAGCACCGCGAGCGCGCTGACGATCGCGGGCCTTCAGAACCCGAGCTCGAGCCCGCAGAGTCTGACGCTGAAGACAAGCGCCGACGCGACCCAGGCATCGTCGAGCACGACCTTCGCGACAGCGACGACGCTCCAGACCGGAACCTTCGCCGGTACTCCTCAGACCGCCGGCGCCCTCTCGAACTGGACGATCACGACCAAGACGAGCAACACGAGCGGCAACCTCGCCGCCGGAGACAGCATCTACGCGACGTTCCCGGCCGGCTTCACGATTCCGAGCACCCCGACGATCGTGCTCGGCGGGAGCTTCAGCCTCTGCTCGGCCACCGGCTCGACGAGCGGCCAGGTCGTGACCATCACGCTCGCGAACAACGGCGGCACGTGTGCGCTCGCGGTAAACGCGAGCGGCACCGAGCAGATCCAGGGGATCACGAACCCGGCGTCGGGCACGTACTCGGTGAACGTCGCCACGAGCATGGACCCCACGGCGGTGACGACCTCGAACCTCTCGATCAACACGGCGACGGCTCCGCAAACCGTGACGGCTTCCGCCTCGCGCACCAACGCGAACCAGCTTGCGACCTACACGATCACCGTCAAGACGAGCAACTCGACCGGAGCGCTTTCGAGCGGCGGGTCGATCAAGGTCAACTTCCCGGCGGCGTATGCAGGCCTCATCCCGACGACGCCGAGCGTGACGTTCGGGACGGGCTTCACGGGGACGTGTACCGGTACGACCACGGGATCGACGTCCGGCTCGCCGCCGACGGTGACGATCACGCTCAGCGGCACCTGCGCACTCGCAGCGAACACGAGCGGCACCGTCACGATCCTGGGAATCACGAACCCGGCGGCCGCGAGCTACACGATCTCGGCATCGACGACCTCCGACACGACGTCGACCAGTGCGAGCAGCGTGACGATCGGCTCGACCTCGACGGCCGTCACGTCCGTGACGGGGACCGGCACGAAGACGAACATCAACCAGCTCTCCAACTGGACTGTCGCGTTCACTGCGAGCTCGTCCGGGTCGTTGTCAGGCACGAACGGCGACACCGTCACACTCACCTTCCCGTCGGGCTGGACGATCCCCTCGTCGCCGTCGGTGACGTTCGCCGGCAGCTTCTCCGGCTGCTCCGCGGGCGCGACGGGATCGACGAGCGGCCAGGTCGTGACCGTGCCGCTTCCGACGGGCTGCACGCTCGCGGTGAGCGTCAGCGGCCAGGTCACCGTGGCCGGCATCACCAACCCGGGGACGACGACGACGACCGCTCAGATCCAAGTGAAGACGGCCGGCGACGTGACGAACACGGCATCCTCGAACATCACGATCTCGACCGGCACGGGGGTCGGCTCGGGCGCGTTCAGCGGCGTGCCGCAGAGCGAGGGCGCGCTCGCGACCTGGACGGCGCAGTTCACCGTCGGCGGTTCCGGCGCGCTCAGCGCGGGCGCCACCGTCACGCTCACCTTCGACAACCACCTCACGCTGCCCACCTCACCGTCGGTGACGCTCGGCGGCAGCTTCACCGGAACCTGCACCGGCGTGACGGGAGTGACGTCGGGGTCGACGATCACCGTCACGGTGCCGAGCGGCTGCTCGCTCGCCAACAGCGCGACGGGCTCGATCGCCGTTCCGGGGATCACGAACCCGAACACGAGCCCCGCGTTCGGCCAGACCCTCACCGGCACCAACTTCAAGATCCAGACGTCGGTCGACGGTAACCCCGGCAGCCCTGGGAACGTCATCATCCAGCCGGCGTCGTCGGTCTCGAACGTGACGTTGACCTCGACGGCGGTCCCGGTCAGCGCCGGAGGGAAGGACGCGACCTGGACGGTCGGCTTCACGACGAGCGCGGCGGGCACCGGCACGACCGGTGCGCTCGCCGGCGCCGACACCGTAACGGTCACGTTCCCGAGCGGCTTCACGATCCCCTCCACACCCACGGTCGCGCTCACGAGCGGCTTCACAAGCTGCACCGCGGCCGGGTCGACGACGGGACAGGTCGTGACGATCACGCTCAGCGGGGCGTCGTGCTCGCTTCCAGCGAACACCGCTGCGCAGCTGACGATCGCCGGGATCACCAACGCCGCCGCCGGCACGTATTCGACGGCGACGGTGGCGACGAGCTCTGATACGTCGGCGACGACGGCGCCCTCCTTCACGCTCTACGGCCAGGCGACAAAGCTCGTCTTCACGACGTCGCCGGCGGGCGCGAACGGCGGCAGCGCGTTCACGACGCAGCCGGTCGTGACGGTCGAGGACGCGAGCGGCAATGTCGTGACGAACGACAACTCGACACAGGTGACCCTCGTCATCGGGACGAACCCCGCAAGCGGCACCCTCTCGGGCTGTACCACGAACCCGATCACCGTTACGAACGGCGTCGCGACGTTCGCAGGCTGCAAGATCGACAAGGCCGGCACCGGCTACACGCTGACGACGACCAACAACCATTCGCTGACGAACAATGCAAGCAGCTCGTTCAACGTGAACGTCGGTTCGCCGGCACAGCTCGTCTTCACGCAGCAGCCGTCTGCATCGGCAACGGGCGGAACGAACTTCGCCCAGCAGCCCGTGGTGGCGATCGAGGACGCAGGCGGCAACGTGACGAGCGACACCTCGCAGGTCACGCTCGCGATCACCGGCGGAACGGGTTCGACGGGAGCGGTGCTGTCGTGTACGACCAACCCGCTGGCCGGCGTGAGCGGCAGCGCGTCGTTCGCAGGGTGTCAAATCGACCGGCCGGGCACCGGCTACACGTTGACGGCGACCGACGGCGGCTTGACGAGCGCGGTCAGCTCGAGCATCACGATCAACCCCGCGGCGGACGGGTCGGGCACGGCGACGATTGCGCCGACCTCGGTGGTCGCGAGCTCGACCGGGCAGACCGAAACGCTGACGTTCACCGTTCCCACCGGCGGGATCTCCGCGAACGGCTACATCACGGTGGCGGTGCCCGCGAACTGGAGCGCGCCGTCACTGACTGCGAATGCAAACGGCTATACGCAGGCGAACATCAACGGCGGCGGCTACTCGACGTCCAACGTCTCGGTGAACGGCCAGACGATCACCGTGACGACGCCGAACGCCCTCCCTGGCGGCGCGACGATCCTGGTCCGCTACGGCGATACGACGGGCGGAGGATCTGGCGCGAGCGCGCCCGCCTACAACCAATCGGGGAGCGTGGCCTGGACGGTCTCGGAGAAGGGCACGTCGGGGGGCAGCCCGACCGCCATCGCCTCGTCCCCCTCGGTCAACGTCGCGAACGCCGCGGACGGCTCGGGCACGCTCACGGTCTCGCCGACCCAGCTGTCTGCCTCCTCGACCGGCAAGACGCTCACCTTCACCTACACGGAGACGGTGGCCGGCGGCATGAACGCGGGCGCAGTCGCCTTCCAGATCCCGTCGGGGTGGACGGCCCCGCAGACCTCGACGGCCAACGGCGCCGGCTACGTCACAGTCTCCGGCGGCGGCGGTTCCGCGAGCCGGGCGGTCACCGGCACCGGCCCATGGACGATCACGGTCTCCAACGTGACCCTCGCGCAGAACGGCACCCTCACCGTCGTCTACGGCGACAAGTCATCGAGTGGCTCCGGGGTCACAGTCACCTCGACCACGGGCACGACAACCTTCAGCAACGCGACCGAGAAGTCGACCTCGGGCGGCACAGCCACTTCGATTACGAACCCGACCACGAACGTCGACGCGGCGGACGGGTCGGGCACGCTTGGCGTTTCGCCCGCGCAAGTCTCGGCGTCCGCCACGAGTCAGACGATGACGGTCACGTACACCGCCGCGACGGGCGGCATCACGTCGGGCGAGGTCGATTTCATCGTCCCGTCCGGATGGACGACGCCGACGACGTCGGCCGGCGCCGGGCACGTCAGCGTTTCCACCGGCACGATCGGGACGATCACCGGATCGGGCCCGTGGACGGTGCCGGTCACCGGCGTCACCGTCGGCAGCGCCGGCACCGTCGTCCTCACATACTCGACGACGGTCACCTCGACCACCGGCACCGCGACCTTCTCCTCGAACGAGGAGTCGAGCGCGAACGGAGCGCTGTCGACCGGTCCGACCGCGACGACGAACGTGAACGCCGCCGACGGCACGGGAACGCTGGCGGTGTCGCCCACGCAGCTGTCGGCGAGCTCGACGGGCAAGACGTTGACCTTCACGTACACGCAGACGGCTGCGGGCGGGATGAGCGGTGGCGCGGTCGCGTTCCAGATCCCCTCCGGGTGGACGGCCCCGCAGACGTCGACGGCGAGCGGCGCAGGCTACGTCTCGGTGTCGGGCGGCGGCGGCTCGGCGAGCCCGGCGGTCACCGGCTCCGGCCCGTGGACGATCACGGTCACCAACGTGACGCTCTCGCAGAACGGAACGCTGACCGTGAAATACGGGGACACCGGCTCGGGCGGCTCCGGCGTCACCGTCCCGGCGACCACGGGTACCGCGACCTTCAGCAACGGGACAGAGCAGTCGAGCGCAGCCGGCGCCGCAACGGCGATCACGAGCCCGACGACGAACGTGAACGCGGCCGACGGCACCGGCACCCTCACGGTCGCGCCGACACAGCTTTCTGCAAGTCAGACCGGTCAGACGCTCACGTTCACGTACACGCAGACGGCGGCCGGCGGGATGACTGCCGGCTCGGTTGCGTTCCAGATCCCGTCCGGCTGGACTGCACCGCAGACCTCGACGGCGAGCGGCGCCGGCTACGTCACGGTCTCCGGCGGCGGAGGCTCCGCCTCCCCGGCTGTCACCGGCTCCGGACCGTGGACGATCACCGTCTCCAACGTCACGCTCGCGCAGAACGGAACGTTGACCGTCAAGTACGGCGACACCGGATCCGGCGGCTCCGGCGCCACCGTCACCTCGACCACCGGCACGACCACCTTCAGCAATGCGACCGAGCAGTCGAGCGCAGCCGGCGCCGCAACTGCGATCACGAGCCCGACCACGAACATCGACGCCGCCGACGGCACCGGGACACTCGCTGTGTCACCGTCGCAGCTGTCGGCCTCGTCGACCGGCAAGACACTGACCTTCACCTACACGCAGACCGCCGCCGGCGGCATGAACGCGGGCGCCGTCGCGTTCCAGATCCCGACCGGCTGGACGGCGCCGCAGACGACGACTGCGAGCGGCGCGGGTTACGTCACGGTGTCAGGGGGCGGCGGCTCCGCGAGCGCCGCAGTCACGGGCTCGGGCCCGTGGACGATCACCGTCACGAACGTCACGCTCGCGCAGAACGGCACGCTCACCGTCAAGTACGGGGACACCGGCTCCGGCGGCTCCGGCGTCACCGTCACCTCGACCACCGGCACGACCACCTTCAGCAGCGCGACGGAGAAGTCGAGCTCCGGCGGCGTCGCGACGTCGATCACGAGCCCGACGACGAACGTCGACGCCGCCGATGGCACCGGCACGATCGCCGTCGCACCGACGCAGTTCTCCGCGTCGCAGACGGGGCAGACGCTCACCTTCACGTACACGCAGACCGCGGCGGCGGGGATGAACGGCGGCGCGGTCACCATCCAGATCCCGGCCGGGTGGACTGCGCCGCAGACGGGTACCGCGAGCGGCGCCGGCTACGTCACCGTCTCGGGCGGCGGCGGCTCCGCGAGCGCGGCGGTCACCGGCACGGGGCCGTGGACGATCACCGTCTCCAACGTGACGCTCGCGCAGAACGGGGCGTTGACGGTGAAGTACGGCGACACCGGATCCGGCGGCTCGGGCGTCACGGTCACGTCGACCACCGGCACGGCGACGTTCTCCACGCAGGAGGAGTCGAGCGCCGCGGGCACGCTCACGTCGATCACGGCCGCGACGCCGAACATCAACGCCGCGGACGGCAGCGGCGCGCTCGCCGTGTCGCCCACGCAGCTCTCCGCATCCTCGACCGGGCAGACGCTCACGTTCACGTACACCGCGGCGACCGGCGGCATGACGAACGGCGAGGTCGACCTCACGATCCCGAGCGGCTGGACGGCACCGCAGAAGACGACCGCGAACGGCGCCGGCTACGTCACCGTGTCGACCGGCTCGATCGGGACGATCACCGGGTCCGGGCCGTGGACGATCCCGATCACCG
>JAFAHG010000274.1 GCA_019237315.1 Actinomycetota bacterium | reverse complement strand
GGAGCAGACCCCGGCGATCCCGGACAACGCGCAGTGGGGCCTCTTCCTGCGGAACCACGACGAGCTGACCCTCGAGATGGTGACCGACGAGGAGCGGGACTACATGTACTCCGAGTACGCGAAAGACCCCCGGATGAAGCTGAACCTCGGGATTCGGCGGCGTCTGGCACCCCTGCTCGACAATGGGCGGGACGAGATGGAGCTCATGACGGCGATCCTCTTCTCGCTCCCAGGTTCACCGGTTCTCTACTACGGGGACGAGATCGGAATGGGAGACAACATCTACCTCGGCGACCGGGACGGGGTGCGCACGCCGATGCAGTGGACCGGCGACCGGAACGGCGGCTTCTCGCGCGCAGACTTCGCGCAGCTCTACCTGCCGCCGCTGATGGATCCCGTCTACGGCTACCAGGCCGTGAACGTCGAGGCGCAGCTGCGCACGCCGACGTCGCTGCTGCGCTGGGTGCACAAGTTCATCGCGCTGCGGAAGGAACATCCGGTGTTCGCTCTCGGAACGTGGGAGCCGCTGCGTCCCGCAAACCCGCGCATCCTCGCGCACATCCGCCGCTACGAGGACGAGGTCGCGCTCTGCGTGCACAACCTCGCGCGCTCGGCGCAGGCGGTCGAGCTCGACCTGTCCGCATTCCAGGGCTACTGCCCCGAAGAGATGCTCGGCCGCACCACGTTCCCGCGGATCGGCGAGCTGCCGTACTTGCTCACGCTCGGGGCGCGCGGCTTCTTCTGGTTCCTGCTGAAGGCGCCCGAGTGAGCCTCGCGACGACGCTGCCCGAGGAGGCGCTGCTCGACTTCGTCACTGCACAGCGGTGGTTCGGCGGCAAGGCGCGCGATCCGAACGGATTGCACGTGCTGGACGAGGCCGAGCTCCGCGACGGGCTTGCGGACGTGCTCGCGGAAGTGGTGTTCTCCGCGGGCACGCACGAGATCTACCAGCTGCTCGTCGGCGTTCGCGACGGCGAGTGGTACGACGCGTTCGAGGATCCCGCAACCTCGCGCGAGCTGATCCAGCTCGTGCGGAGCGGCGCGACGATCCCGTCCAACGAAGGGACGCTCGAGTTCCACACGCTCGGCGCGCTCGCACCGCACGGAACCGAGAACATGGTCGTCCGCGCGCTCGGCCTCGAGCAGTCGAACTCGTCGGTCGTGCTCGACGACGAGCTGATCGTGAAGGCGTACCGGCGCATCGAGGCGGGCCCGAACCCGGAGCTCGAGATGCTCGCGTTCCTGACGAGCCACGGCTTCGGCAACGTCGCCGACCTGCACGGCTGGTGGTCGTACAGCGGGCCGCTGATGGACGCGACGCTCGGGATCGTGCAGCGCTACTTGCCCGACGCGGTCGACGGGTGGGCGCTCGCGCAGCGCGACCCGGATGCGCTCGCAACACGCCTGCGACGTCTCGGCGAGGTGATCGGGACGATGCACCTCGTGCTCGCGTCGGAGCCGTCCGACCCGGCGTTCTGTCCCGAGGAGCCGAGCGCGGAGGCGCTCGGTCTGCTCACGGCGACGATCGACGAGGAGATCGACCAGGTGTTCGCCCAGCTCCCCGACGTAGAGGCCGTCGCGCCGATCGCGGGCCGCGGCGACGAGGTGCGCGGGCTGCTTCGCGACAACACCCACTTCGGCACGCTCGGCAAGCTCATCCGTACCCACGGCGACCTCCATCTCGCGCAGGCGCTGTGGACCGAGGGCGACTGGGTCGTCGTCGACTTCGAGGGCGAGCCGGCGCGCTCGCTCCCGGAGCGCCGGCGCAAGCGCTCGCCGCTTCGCGACGTCGCGGGAATGCTGCGCTCGTTCTCGTACGCGGCATCGGCGGTCGAAGGCGCGCCGCCCGGGTTCGAGGCGCATGCGCGCGAGGAGTTCCTCGCTGCGTACCGGCTGGCGGTGCAGGCCGCAGGGATCCTGCCCGAGGGCGAGCAGGCGATCGATCGGCTGCTCAAGGTGTTCGAGCTCGAGAAGGCCGTGTACGAGCTTCGGTACGAGCTGAACAACCGGCCCGACTGGGTGCACGTTCCCGTCGGCGCGATTCTGCAGCTCATGGAGCCGGAGTGATCGAGCTCGGGTCCGACCCGCACGCGGTGCTCGGCGCGCACCCGGCGAAGAAGGGCGTCGTTGTGCGCGCGTACCGGCCGGAAGCGGAGCGCGTGCGCGTCCTCCCCGACGACGTCGAGGCGGAGCTGAAGGATCCCGCCGGGCTGTGGGAGGCCCTGCTCCCGGGGAAGGAGCTGCCGCTCGACTACGAGCTCGAGGTGTCGTATCCGGACGGGAACACGTTCACGATCCGCGACCCGTACGCGTTCCTGCCGACGCTCGGCGAGCTCGACCTGCATCTCGCAGGCGAGGGCCGCCACGAGGAGCTGTACGAGAAGCTGGGCGCGCACGTGCGGGAGGTCGACGGGGTGACGGG
>JAFAHG010000263.1 GCA_019237315.1 Actinomycetota bacterium | reverse complement strand
TCCAGGATCTGGACCAGCAGCCGAGCTCTACTCCGGTCACGGTCTGAGATCCGGTCCTCGGGCCCCGGCGGCGGCTTGGTATACTTGACAAAGGTCAGTTTGACCTAAACTCTGGACGCGGCGCCCCTTGGTGGACCGGGAGACGTGTGAGCGGAGCGGATCAGGTGAACGGGGGAATCGACCGGCGCGGCGAAAGCCGTGGGGCCAGCGGCGAGGTGCTGTCGCGCATCGAGCGTCTGCGCCGGGAGCGGAACGCCGTGATCCTGGCGCACAACTACCAGCGCCCCGAGGTGCAGGACGTCGCCGACTTTGTCGGCGATTCACTGGGCCTGTCGCAGCAGGCGGCGGCGACCAGCGCAGACGTCATCGCTTTCTGTGGCGTGCACTTCATGGCCGAGACGGCGGCCATCCTCTCGCCGCAGAAGACGGTGCTGCTGCCGGACCTCGAGGCGGGCTGCTCGCTCGCCGGCACGATCACCGCGGCGCAGCTGCGCGAGTGGAAGGCGCAGCACCCCGGCGCCGTCGTCGTTTCGTACGTGAACACGACCGCCGAGGTGAAGGCCGAGTCCGACTACTGCTGCACGTCCGGCAACGCCCGCGCCGTGATCGAGGCGATCCCGCGCGACCGCGAGATCCTCTTTCTGCCCGACATGTACCTGGGCCTCTGGCTCGAACGCGTCACGGGCCGCGATCTGCGCATCTGGCTCGGCGAGTGTCACGTGCACGCGGGGATTCGCCCCGCCGACATCGAGCGCTGGACGAACGACGCACCCGAGGCCGAGCTCCTCGTCCACCCCGAATGCGGCTGCGCGAGCCAGGCGATGGCCTTCGCCAACGGCAGGACGAAGATCCTCTCGACGGAGCAGATGGTGCGGTTCGCGCACGACTCGCCGAAGGAGCGCTTCCTCGTCGCGACGGAGACGGGCATCATCCACCGCCTCGAGCGCGAGGTTCCCGGCAAGCGCTTCGAGCCCGTCCGCGAGGACGCGGTGTGCCGCTTCATGAAGACGATCACGCTCGAGAAGGTGCGCGACTCGCTGCGCGACGGAAAGCACGAGGTTCGCGTCGCCCCCGATGTCGCCGCCCGCGCCCGCGGCGCGATCGACCGCATGCTCGCGCTCGGCTAGGTTCACTGCCGTGAAAACGCGGCTCGAAGCCGTCGCCGTCTCGATCCTCGCCGTCACCGCGGTGACGGGGGCGATCTTCGCCCTGCGTCCGTACGTGCCGGTCCTCAGCCTCGGCGTGCTCTACGTGCTGGCCGTGCTCCCGGTGGCCGCCGCGTTCGGGCTCGGGTGGGCCATCGTCGTCTCGATCGGGTCGATGCTCGCCTTCAACTTCTTCTTCCTGCCGCCTGTGCACACGTTCACGCTCGCGGACTCCAAGAACTGGTTCGCGCTCGGCGTATTCGTCGCGACCGCCGTCGTCGTGAGCGAGCTCGCCGCGCGGTCGCGCCGCCGCGCCGAGGAGGCGGCCGCGCATGCGCGTGCGGCGACGACGTTGCTCGAGGAGCGCGAGCGGCTCGCGCAGGAGGCGCTCGAGGCGGAGGCGCTCCGTCGTGCCGACGTGATCAAGACGGCGATCCTCCGCGCCGTCAGCCACGACCTGCGCACGCCGCTGATGGCGATCTCGACGAGCGCGAGCGCACTCGCCCGGCGCGACCTCGCCATCGACGACGCCGACCGCGCCGAGCTGCTCGAGACGATCGTCGCGGCCTCTGAGCGTCTCGACCATCTCGTCGGGAACCTCCTCGACTTCTCGCGGCTGCAGTCCGGCGCCGCGCAGGCCGAGCCCGAGCTGCACGAGATCGAAGAGCTCGTCGTGGCGGCGCTCGACGAGCTCGGCGCCGATGCGAGCCGCGTCGAGGTACGCCTGCCGGACGACTCGCCGTCGGTGCGGGCAGACGCGCACCAGGTACAGCGCGTTCTCGTCAACGTCCTCGAGAACGCGCTGAAGTACTCGCCGCCCTCCGAGCCCGTGCGCGTCCAGGTCGCCGCGACGCCGTCCGAGGCGCTCGTGCGGGTGATCGACCGCGGTCCCGGTGTGCCGCCGGATCAGCGCGACCTCATCTTCGAGCCGTTCCATCGCGCGGGGCGAAGCGCTGCGGGTGCGGGCCTCGGCCTCGCGATCGCGCGCGGCTTCGCGGAGGCGAACGGCGGCCGGCTGTGGGTCGAGTCGCGTCGCGACCAGGGCGCGACGTTCGTGCTCGCGCTGCCGCTCGTTCGCGAGGCGGTGCACGCGTGAGCGGTCCACGCGTGCTCGTCGTCGACGACGAGCAGCAGATCCTGCGCGCGCTGAAGACGAGCCTTCGGGGTGCGGGCTACGACGTCGAGACGGCGGAGACCGCAGAGGGTGCGCTCGCAGCCGCCGCGCTCCGGCCGCCCGAGGCCGTCATCCTCGACCTCGTGCTGCCCGACGGGACGGGCATCGAAGTCGCGCGCGAGCTCCGCAAGTGGTCGGCGGCGCCGGTGATCGTGCTCTCCGCCGTCGGCGAGGAGCGCGAGAAGGTGGCGGCGCTCGACGCGGGAGCCGACGACTACGTGACGAAGCCCGTCGGCATCGACGAGCTGCTTGCCCGGCTCCGCGCCGTCCTGCGGCGGACGGCTCCCGAGGCGGAGCCGGTCATCCGCGTCGGCGACCTCGAGATCGACCTCGCGAAGCGAACGGTGAGCGTGAACGGAAGCCGCGTGCACCTGACGCCGCACCAGTTCGAGCTCCTGCGGGTGCTCGCACTCAACAAGGGGAAGCTCCTCACTCATCGCGTGCTCTTGCGCGAGGTGTGGGGGCCGGGCTACGGCACCGAGTCGAATCTGCTGCACGTGAACGTCTCGCAGCTGCGGCGGAAGATCGAGCCGGACCGCACGCATCCGCGCTACCTGCTGACCGAGGCAGGCGCCGGCTACCGGCTCGCGGACGACTAGCGCTTCAGACTTTCTTCAGGCTGCGCCCGCGAACCCACAGACACGTCACAGGGCGTGCGGCCTAGCGTCGACTGCATGTACGACCTGGCGGCACTGGTTATCGCGCTCGCGTGCTTCGCAGCGATGTTCGCGCTCCTCTGGGTGCTCGACCGCCTCTGATGTCCGCGGGGGACGCATTCGGCCTGGCGGTGTCGCTGCTCGTCCTCGCGTACCTCGTGTACGCGCTCTTCCGCGGCGAGAAGTTCTAGATGTCGGCCCAGGGCATCTCGCAGATCGTCGTCTACGCGGTCGTGCTCGTCGCGCTTGCGTATCCGCTCGGGCTCTGGATGGCGCGCGTCTACACGCGCGAGCGCGGCGACGTCCTCGAGCGTGGGTTCTGCCGGTTCCTCGGTGTCGACGCACGCCGCGAGCAGGACTGGCGCTCGTACGGGAAGACCGTCCTCGTCTTCAGTGTCCTCTTCTTCCTGCTCGTGTACGCGATGCAGCGCCTGCAGGCGCATCTCTTCCTGAATCCGGACCACATGAAGGCGGTGCCGGCGCACCTGTCGCTGAACACGGCTGCGAGCTTCATCACGAACACGAACTGGCAGTTCTACGCC
>JAFAHG010000082.1 GCA_019237315.1 Actinomycetota bacterium | reverse complement strand
TCGGGGTAGTCCGCCGCGGCGATGTACTCGAAGTACGCCTGGTCGACGACGACGAGCGGGCCGTCGGGAACCGCGGCGAGGAACGGGTCCAGCTCGGCGCGTGTGTTCGTCGTCCCCGTCGGGTTGTTCGGCAGGCAGACGTAGACGATCTTCGTGCGCGGCGTGATCGCGGCGAGGAGCGCGTCGAGGTCGTAGCGGTTGTCCCGGAGCGGCACGGTACGCGCCTCCGCGCCCTGCTTGCGCGCGTAGATGACGTAGCTCGGGAACGAGGGCCAGCCGCAGACGATCTCGTCGCCCGGATCGAGCAGCGCCTGGCTCAGCATGTCGATGCAGCCGTCGGCGCCGGCGCCCGCGCACACCTCCTCGAATGCGACGCCGTGCCTGGCGGCGAGCGCCTCGTGCAGGCGGAAGGCGCCGCCGTCCGGGTAGCGGTTGAGCTCGAGCGACGCCCGTTCCATCGCCTCGAGCGCCGCGGGGAACGGCGGAAACGGCCCCTCGTTCGACGCGAGCTTCACCACGCGCCGCAGCCCGAGCTCGCGCTGGACGTCCTCCACCGGCTTGCCGGGCTGGTACGGCGTCAGCCCCGCCACCGCCGGCCGGAAAAGCTCGCTCACCCCGCCATCTTAAGCCGCGTCCCCCACGGCCACTGTCCGGTGGCAGCCGCCGTGACGGAAGTGTCACAAACCGTCCACAGCGCGCGGAAATCCCCGCTCCCGCCGAGGGCCGGAACGGCCACGTCCGGCGGCAGCCGCCGTCACGGGGCGACGAACTTCGCCATCAGGACGGCGTCGAGGAGGCTGCCGTCGGGGCGGCGGTAGTGGGCGCGGCGGTGGCCCTCGCGGGCGTAGCCGAGCTTCTCGTAGAGCGCGATCGCCGGGGTGTTGTGCGGAAAGACGTGCAGCTCGAGCTTCGTGACGCGCGCGGTCCGTGCCCACTCCTCGGCCGCGCGCATGAGCGCCGTCCCGACGCCCGTGCGCCGTTGACCGCGAGCGACCATCAGCCCGATGTCCGCCACGTGGCCGCTCGCGGGATGGGGGTCGCGCGACACGGAGAGACGACCGACGACGACGCCGTCGATCTCCGCGACGAAGACTGCGCCGTGCGGATGCCTCCGCAGCGCGCGCAGGTAGCGTCGCTCGTCGGCGACGCTCCGCCACGCC
This sequence comes from Actinomycetota bacterium, assembly GCA_019237315.1. Lineage (GTDB taxonomy): Bacteria > Actinomycetota > Thermoleophilia > Gaiellales > Gaiellaceae > PALSA-600. The sequence goes on along the minus strand of JAFAHG010000082.1, from coordinate 866 downwards.
GAGTCGGTGAGTAACCAGCCCTCGGGCTCGCCGGTGACGTCACCGGCAAGGGCGACGAGGACAGCAGCGTCGCCGGGCTCTGCTGCGCGCACGACGATGCTCAACGCTCCACCACGATCCCTGCGCCGCCCCGCCGCGGGTCGCCGGCCGCTGCGAACGTCCCGTCGCCGAGGACCTCGACCGCGGCCGAACCGCCGAAGAAGAGATTGCGCCGGCGCCAGCGCACGACGTCGTAGCCGAGCGACTCGAGCTCGTCGAGCGTCCTCGCGTCGAAACCTCCCTCGCAATGCACGTGCGGCTCGTCGACGTGCACACGCGGCGCGTCGATCGCCTCGCGCACGCCGAGCCCGTGCTCGAGGACGTTGACGACGATCTGCATGATCGCCCCGCGCAGCCGCGCCGAACCCGCGCTGCCGACGACGAGCCTCGGCGCCCCGTGCCGGTCGAGCGCGATCGTCGGGGCCATCATGCTCGTCAGGCGTCGTCCCGCCGGAACAGGGCGTCCCGTGTGCAGGTCGTACTCGCCGAGCATGTTGTTCAGGTAGATCCCGGTGCCCGGGACGATCACGCCCGAGCCCGATCCGGTCGAGGTCGAGACCGACGCCGCGTTCCCGTCGCCGTCGATCGCAGAGATGTGCGTCGTCCCTCCGGCCGGCGCGGGCTCGCGCGCTCCACGTTCGTGCGCCCTGATGCGCGCGAGCGCCTCATCGATCGCCGCATCCGACAGAAGCCGCTGCGCGCCACCGCCGCGATGGAGCGCGCGCACGAATTCCGGCCCACGGGCGCGGGTCTGCTCGCGCATCACCTCGACGAGCGAGCGGACGGCCCGCGTACTGCCGGCGGGGCCACGCGCGAGCCGTTCGAGC
>JAFAHG010000301.1 GCA_019237315.1 Actinomycetota bacterium | reverse complement strand
GTCGGCGTCCGGCCCGGACTGCACCGTCGTGCCGACACGCAAGCCGGCGGGCGCGAGGATGTACGACTTGAAGCCGTCCGCGTAGTGCAGGAGCGCGATGCGCGCCGAGCGGTTGGGGTCGTACTCGATCGCCGCGACGTTCGCGGGGATGCCGTCCTTCTGGCGCTTGAAGTCGACGACGCGGTACTGGCGCTTGTGACCGCCGCCCTGGTGGCGCGTCGTGATGCGCCCCTTGTTGTTGCGGCCGCCCTTCTTCGTCAGCTTCTCGGTCAGCGCCTTCTCCGGCTTCGACTTCGTCACCTCGGCGAAGTCGGAAACCGTCATGAAGCGCCGGCCGGCGGACGTGGGCTTGAATCGACGAACGGGCATCAGCGGTCACCTCCCGAGCAGATCGTGCGCTGGGCCGGCGAGAACCGAGCAGCGCAAGGACGCAGGGAGCGGACGTAGCCGGAGGCTACGGGCGCGACCGAGGACGCCGCGATGCGAAGGTTCGCAGCCGCGCCCAGCGTGCGAGATGCGAGGGAGGGGGCCGCCATCAAATCTGCGCTCCTTCGAAGAACTCGATCGACTGACCGGGCTGCAGCTGGACGACGGCCTTCTTCCAGCCGGGGCGCGTGCCCTTGAACATCCCGCGCCGCTTCGGCTTCGACTTGACCGTGAGGATGTTGACGCGCGCGACCTTCACGCCGAAGAGCTCTTCGACGGCCTGCCGCACCTGCGTCTTGTGCGCCTCCGGGTGCACCTTGAACGTGTAGAGGCCCTCCGACGTGCCGGCGTAGCTCTTCTCCGACACGACCGGGGCGAGGACGATCTGGCCCGAGTGCATTACTGGGCCCTCCCCTGCACCGCGGGCAGCGCGGCTTCCGAGACGACGAGCGAGCGCGCCCACGTGACCGCGGCCACCTCGAGCTCGGACGGGGTCACGATCGTGACCTTCGGCAGGTTGCGGAGCGACAGCCACGCCGTCTCTTCCTCCGCGTTCAGCACGACGAGCACCGGCGCTGCGATGTCGCCGAGCACGGTCTTCGCCTGCTTCGTCGACGGCTCGGAGAACGCGGTCACGTCGAGCACCGCGAGGGAACCGCCTTTCGCGTGCGCCGCGAGCGCGGAGCGCAGCGCGGCCTTCGCGGCCTTCTTGTTCACCTTCAGCTCGAACTGGCGCGGCTCCTTTGCGAACGCGTGGCCACCGCCCTCGAACTGCGGGGCGCGGATCGTGCCCTGGCGGCCGCGGCCGGTGCCCTTCTGGCGCCACGGCTTCGAGCGGCCGCCGGAGACCTCGCCGCGGCGCTTCGACGCGAACGTGCCGGCACGCTTCGCGTTCAGCTCCGCACGCACGGCCTCGTGCACGAGATGCGGCTTGACCTCGGCGGCGAACACGGCCTCCTCGAGGGTGACCTGCTTCGCCTTGCCGCCGAGCACGGGTGCCTTGGGCGCGGCCATTACGCGCGGACCTCGACGATGCCGCTCTTCGGACCCGGAACCGAGCCCTGAACGAGGAGCAGGTTGCGCTCGGGGTCGACGCTGTGCACGCGCAGGCCGAGCTGCGTCACGCGCTTGGCGCCCATGTGACCCGCCATGCGGACGCCCTTGAAGACGCGCGACGGCGTCGCCGACGCACCGACCGATCCCGGCGCACGCACGTTGTGCGAACCGTGTGCGCGCGGGCCGCTTGCGAAGTTGTGGCGCTTGATCGTGCCCTGGAAGCCCTTGCCGACGCCGATGCCCGAGACCTTGACCTCGTCGCCGGCTTCGAAGACCGAGACCGTCACGGTCTCGCCCTCGACCGCGCCGTCGATGCCGCCGCGGAACTCGACGAGCGTGCGGTGCGGCGCGATGCCGAACCGCTTCAGGTGACCGGCCTCCGGACGCGAGAGCTTGCGCTCCGGAACCGCGTCGAACGCGAGCTGCACGGCGTCGTAGCCGTCGACGTCGTGCGTCCGCACCTGGACCACGGGACACGGTCCCGCTTCGATCACGGTGACGGCGGTCACGACGCCGGTCTCCTCGTCGAAGACCTGCGTCATCCCCAGCTTACGTCCCAGGATTCCCTTTGCCATCTAGAGCTTGATCTCGATGTCGATGCCCGCCGGCAGGTCGAGGCGCATCAGCTGGTCGATCGTCTTGGGCGTCGGGCTCAGGATGTCGATCAGCCGCTTGTGCGTGCGCACCTCGAAGTGCTCGCGCGAGTCCTTGTCCTTGAACGGACTGCGGATCACGCAGTAGACGTTCTTCTCCGTGGGCAGGGGAACCGGCCCAGTGATCGTCGCACCGCTTCGCTGAGCGGTGTCGACGATCTGCTGAGCCGACCGATCCAGCTGCTGGTGGTCGTAGCCCTTCAGGCGGATGCGGATTTTCCCCTGTGCCATTTACTTGATGACCTTCGTCACCACTCCGGCGCCGACGGTGCGGCCGCCCTCGCGGATCGCGAAGCGCAGGCCCTCGTCCATGGCGATCGGCTGGATGAGCTCGATTTCCATGTTCGTGTTGTCGCCCGGCATGACCATCTCCTGACCCTCGGGGAGCTTGATCGAGCCGGTGACGTCCGTCGTGCGGAAGTAGAACTGCGGCCGGTAGTTGTTGAAGAACGGCGTGTGGCGACCGCCTTCGTCCTTCGAGAGGACGTACACCTCGGCCTGGAAGTGCGTGTGCGGCGTGATCGAGCCCGGCTTCGCGAGCACCTGGCCGCGCTCGACCTCCTCGCGCTTGACGCCGCGGAGCAGCGCGCCCGCGTTGTCCCCGGCCTGCGCGTAGTCGAGCGTCTTCTGGAACATCTCGAGGCCCGTGATGACCGTCTTCGCGGTCTGCGGGTGGATGCCGACGATCTCGACCTCGTTGCCGACCTCGGCCTTGCCCTGCTCGATGCGGCCGGTGACGACGGTGCCGCGGCCCGTGATCGTGAACACGTCCTCGATCGGCATCAGGAACGGCTTGTCGACGTCGCGCGTCGGCTCCGGGATATACGAGTCGACCGCGGCCATGAGCTCGAGGATCTTCGGCGTCCACTCGGCGTCGCCCTCGAGCGCCTTGAGCGCCGAGACCTGGATCACCGGGATGTCGTCGCCGGGGAACTCGTAGCGCGAGAGCAGCTCGCGGACTTCCATCTCGACGAGCTCGAGCAGCTCGGGGTCGTCGACCATGTCGGCC
>JAFAHG010000265.1 GCA_019237315.1 Actinomycetota bacterium | reverse complement strand
GGAGTGGGCGAACCTGCCCCGCAAGCACAAGTACTCGAACTCGGCGTGCGCCGACCGCTGCAACGCGCCCGAGATCAACTGCGTCAGCCTGATCGGCACGATCACCGAGGACGGTCGCGAAGGCTTCGCCGTCCACGTCGGCGGCGGCCTCAGCTCCGTGCCGCGCATCGCGAAGGACATGGGCATCTTCGTGCCCAAGGAGCAGGCGAACGAGATCCTCGGTGCGATCACGACCGTATGGTCGGAGGATCTCAAGTACCGCGTCTCGCGCGTAAAGGCACGCCTCAAGTTCATGGTCGACGACATCGGCGCCGAGGGCGTCCGCGAGCGCGTCGAGGCGAAGCTCGGGCGCCGGCTCGAGGACTACTCCTTGCCGCAAGTAGAGACGACGCCCTCGCACCACCTCGGCGTGCATCCGCAGAAACAGGAGGGCCTCTCCTACATCGGCGTCCCGGTGTACCTGGGGCTGATGAGCGGCGACCAGATGATCGCGGTGGCAGACCTGCTCGACAGCTTCGGCGGCGACTTCCGCATCACGCGCCAGCAGAACTTCATCGTCACGGGCGTCCCGGACGAGCGGGTGCCCGAGGTGATCGGAAAGCTCGCGGAGATCGGCTTCTCACTCGACGTCAACCCGGTGCGCGGCAACTCGATCGCGTGCACGGGCGAGCCGCACTGCAACTTCTCGGTCGCGGAGACGAAGACGCGGCTCGGCCGGCTCATCGACCGGCTCGACGAGCGCTTCGGCCGCGACATCGCCGAGCTGCGGCTGCACCTCGACGGCTGCCCCCACGCGTGTGCGCAGCACTGGGTCGGCGACATCGGCTTCCAGGGAACGACGGCGCGCGACGAAGGCGGCGTGCGCCGGCAGGCCTACGACATCTTCGTGCGCGGCTCGCTCGGGCCCGCGCCGGAGATCGGCCGCCCGCTCTTCCGCCGCGTGCCGACGGACGAGCTCGACACCGCAGTCGAAGGACTGATCCAGGGCTGGCTCGACGAGCGCACGGACGGCGAGAGCTTCGTCGCGTTCGCGCGGCGCTCGAGCGACGAGGAATTGGGGGCGCTGGCGGGTCTCGCGCCGGCGAAGGGAAGGCAACGGGAGGAGGCAGAGGAATGAGCACCTTCGAGCTGATCGACGAACTCGAGGCGGGTGAGCTCTCGATCGAGTTCGAGGGCGAGGAGCCGCAGACGCTGCTCGAGTGGGGTTTGCGCACGTTCGAGAACATCGCGATCTCGACGTCGTTCCAGGCTGACAGCGTCGCGCTGATCGACATGGCCTACGAGATCGACCCCGGCGTGAAGGTCTTCTCGGTCGACACGGGCCGGCTTCCGCAGGAGACGCTCGACCTCGCAGACCGCCTGCGCGACCGCTACCCCGGCCTCAACCTCGAGATCGTCGAGCCCGACGCGCGCGAAGTCGCCGCGATGGTCGGCAAGCACGGCGAGGACCTCTTCTACAACGCGGTCGACCTGCGCCTCCTCTGCTGCAACGTGCGCAAGGTTCGACCGCTGACGAAGCATCTGCACGGGCTCGACGCATGGATCACCGGCCTGCGCCGCGACCAGTGGGCGAGCCGCACGAACATCCGCAAGGTCGAGATCGACCACGACCACGGCGCAATCGTGAAGCTGAACCCGCTCGCCGAGTGGACGGAGGACGAGGTCTGGGACTACATCCGCGAGCGTGACGTCCCGTACCACTCGCTGTACGACCAGGGCTACACGTCGATCGGTTGCGGGCCGTGCACGCGCGCGATCCAGCCCGGCGCAGCGGCGCGCTCCGGCCGCTGGTGGTGGGAGTCCGGCGCGCCGAAGGAATGCGGCATCCACTGCTCGATCGAGAGCGGCGGGCTCGAGCACGAGCTCCACGCGCTGATCGGAGACCACACTGCCTGAGCTCCCTGGCCGCACGCAGCTCCCGCCCGGCGGAGCCGGGCTCCGCTGCGTGCTTTCGCCGCTCGCCGCGCGATCCTTCGCTCGCGGAGCTCAGTCGTACCTCGTGTACTGCCCTCGCTCCGCTCGCTCGTCTCGCTTGCGAGCGACGAACCAGGAAGCTCAGGATGCCTGACGTGAAGGTGAGCGGCGAGGCGGCGGAAGTCGCGCGCGCGGAAGCACAGGCGGTGCTCGCGATGGTGCGCGACGAGAAGCGGCGCGGCCGGCTTGCGGATCTCGTCGCGGCAGTCGACGAAGGCGTCGTCGACGAGAACGACGCGGAAGCGCTCGG
>JAFAHG010000258.1 GCA_019237315.1 Actinomycetota bacterium | reverse complement strand
GCGTCGAACGCGGTCTCGTCGAGGATCGCGGTCTCGACGGTGACGATGCTCCCGGGTGCGGGGACGTCGCCGTTGGTCGCGCCGCTCCCGACCCACGCGCGCATGTCGAAGACGAATCCTTCGCGCAGCGCGTCGATCGGAGGATTGGTGACCTGCGCGAAGCGTTGGCGCAGGTATTCCGTCATCGGCATCCGCCGCTCGAAGAACGGAAGGGCCGCGTCCTCGCCCATCGACGAGACCGGCTCGCTGCCGCCCGCGAGCGGGATGAGGACGCTCTTGATCTCGTCCTGCGTGTAGGCGAAGCGCACGAGGTCGCGCTGCACTTCTTCGGGCGTGAAGGTCAGCGGTGTCTGGTCGAGCGCGAAGTCGAAGTTCCACGACGCGACGGTCGCGCGGAAGTCGGCGAAGTCGCGGCGCTGCGCCTTGAACTGCGCCGGGCGGATCAGTTCCCCGGTCGCGAAGCGCGCTACGATCCGCTCGCCGGGGCCCAGGCGTCCGCGCTCGACGATCGGATCGTCGCCGAAATCGACCACGCCGGCTTCGGAGGCGGCAAGCACCTTGCCCGACGCCGTGCGGCACCAGCGCATCGGACGAAAGCCGCTGCGGTCGAGCGCGGCGCCGACGCGGTCGCCGTCGGCGAAGGCGATCGCGGCCGGTCCATCCCACGGCTCGACGGTCGGCACGTGGGCGTCGTAGTAGGCGCGCAGTTGCGGATCGTCGTCGATCATCGGCGAGAGCATCAGGTCGACCGCCTCGTCGACGCGATAGCCCGCACCGAGCATCGCGTCGAGCGCGTGGTCGAAGTCGCACGAGTCCGACGCCCACCGCGGCGAGACGACGCCCCGCGCGCGCATCCAGGCGCGGTTGCCGGTGATCGTGTCGATCTCGCCGTTGTGCGCGATGATCCCGAACGGCTGGACGAGCCGCCAGCGCGGCGACGTGTTCGTCGAAAAGCGCTGGTGGAAGACGGCGAAGCGCGAGGCGCACGCCTCGTCGCGCAGATCGGCGAAGTAGTCGGCCAGCTCGTGCGACGAGAGCAATCCTTTATAGACGACGGTCGTCGCCGACGCGCTCACCAGGGTCGCGACGTCGCCTTCCTCGCGCAGCGTGCGGATCACGGCGCGGCGCACCGCGCGCATCCGCTCGCGCGCGTTCCCGGGACCGACGTCGACGAGGAGCTGCTCGAACGAGGGCGCGGTGTAGCGGGCGCCGTCGCCGAGGACCGACGGGTCGACGACCGGGACGCGCCAGCGCAACGGCGCGACGTTCTCGGAGCGAACGGCGGCTTCGACGCGGCCGCGCAGCGCGGCGGCGAGCTCGGGCTCCTTGGGGAGGAAGACGCAGACGGCGGCGAGGTGCTGCTCGGGGACGCGCACGTGCGCCCCGGCGAGCTCCTTCATATAGAGCGTGCGTGGTGTCTCGAGCAGGATCCCCGCGCCGTCGCCGGTGCGGCCGTCGGCGCCGCGCGCGCCGCGATGCTCCATCGCCGCCACCGCGGCGAGGGCGAGGCGCACGACGTCGTGGGACGCCCGATGCTCGAGATCGGCGAGGAAACCGACGCCGCAGGCGTCGTGCTCGTCGTGTACCATCTGGAGACTTTAGTCGATAACGAGGGCCTCGTCATTCGACATATGGCGAATCAGCGGCGGCGCTGTTTCCCGCTATGCGCGACGATGATGGTCCGCCGGACGGCTGCCTTGCAGCCCTCCTCGACCGTCGACGGCATCCCCAACTCGCGCCGGATCGCCGAGCGCCACGCGAAGCCTTTCGCGTCGAAGCGCAGGTCGCGTCCTTCGCTGCGCGCTTCGCCCACGGTCTTCAAGAGCGTATGAAGGTCGCGCTCGCCAAGCAGATCGAGGTCGCGAACGTTGACGATGACGGTCGCACCGCCGTTCGAGGCAAGCCCCCGTTCGACGTTCGCGAACGCGGCGATCAGATCGGCGTCGAGGACGCCGATGAGCCGGATCACGACCGGCGCGGGGCATGGGGCGAGCTGCGGTGCGTACACGAGTGCCTCCGTGGGTGGGTGGTCTCACCGACTGTACGCCCGATTGCTGAAGAAAGTTTGGATTTTCGATTACGGTTTGCTGAGATTGTCGGGCAGTAAGGACACGGGCCGGT
>JAFAHG010000056.1 GCA_019237315.1 Actinomycetota bacterium | reverse complement strand
TGCGGCGACGAACGGATCCGCTCCACGTCCTCGCGCAGCGCAGCCTCCTGGTCCGTCGTCACCGGAAAGGCGACGTCGGTCGTGTCCGGCCCGCCGGCCGCGGCCACCGCGGCGTGCAGGTCGTCCACGCTCGCCGTCGCGACGCGGCAATCGGTGTGGGCCACGACCACGACCCGGTCGACCCCCAGGAGGTACCGCCCGAGCACGAGGCTGTTCAGCACGCTGTCGGTGACGCGCGCACCGGCGTTCCGGAAGATCGCTGCATCGCCCGCCTCGAGGCCGAGCATCGCCAGCGGCTCGATCCGCGAGTCGATGCACGTGACCACCGCGAGCCCACGCTCCGCCTTCGCCCGGCCGGACACCCACCCACCGCGCGCGGCGTACTCGGCGTTGGCCGCGAGCACGTCCGCGAAAACGTCGTCGCTCCCCACCTCGGCATCGTAGGAGCGCGGGTAGGGTCGGGACGTGTCGAACCGACCTCCCGAGGATCAGCTCCGCGCGAACGTCCGCCTGCTCGGCGAGCTTCTCGGGCAGGTCCTCGTCGAGCAGCGGGGGCCCGAGCTCTACGAGCTCGAGGAGGAGATCCGGGCCCTGTCGCACGCCGGCCGGCGCGGCGACCACGAGGCCTCGCGCCGCCTCCGGGAGATCGTCGACTCGCTCGACCTCGAGCGGCAGGCGCTCGTCACGCGCGCGTTCGGTCTGTACTTCCAGCTCGCGAACATCGCCGAGCAGCACCACCGCGTCAGGCGGCGCCGTGCCTACGAGCGCGAAGGGCGCGTGGGACACGAGTCGATCCCGGACGCGATCGCGCGACTCGACGGCGGCGGCGTCGTGGGCGACGCCCTGCGCGCCGGCGCCGAGCGCATGTCGGTGGAGATCGTGCTCACCGCGCATCCGACGGAGGCGACACGGCTCGGCGTCCTTCGCGCGCACAGGCGCATCGCAACGCTCCTGCGCGAGCTCGACGACCCCGACCTCGCCGCGTCCGGCGAGGCGCGCGTGCACCGCGCGCTCGCGGAGGAGATCACCGTGCTGTGGCAGAGCGACGAGGTGCGCTCGCAGCGGCCGCTCGTCGTCGACGAGATCCGGTGGGGACTCTGGTTCTTCGAGGAGAGCCTCTGGGACGCAGCACCCGCGCTCGTCGCCGAGCTCCAGGCGCTGACGGGAACGAACGCTGCGCCGCTCAGCTTCGGGACGTGGATCGGCGGCGACCTCGACGGCAACCCGAACACGGGACCGGAGACGGTCGAGCACGCGCTCGAACAGGCACGCGCGCTCGCGCGACGGCTGCTGCAGCGCGACGTGCAGGAGCTCGGCCGTACGTGGGGGATGTCGGCGCGGCTCGCCGGCGCCGACCCCGCGGTCGGCGCGGTGCACGACCTCCCTCCGACGCGCAATCCGGACGAGCCCTACCGGCGGCGGCTCTCGTCGATCTGGCTGCGCCTCGGCGCGGACGAGTTTGCGAGCGCGGACGAGATCCTCCGCGAGCTCGACCTCGTGGAGGCGAGCCTGCGCGAGCACCGCGGGGCGCGCATGGCCGACGGCGGTCTCGCGGCGCTCCGCCGGCGACTGCAGGTGTTCGGCCTCCATCTCGCGAAGCTCGACCTGCGTACGCATGCGGGGGCAGTGCGCGAACGCGAGCCGCGTCTCGTCGAGGTGCTCGAAGCGGCTGCGCGTCTCCAGCGCCGCCACGGCCGCGCCGCGCTCGACACGCTCATCGTGTCGATGACGTCGAGCGCGGAGGACCTCGCAGCAGCCGAGACACTCGCGGCGGAGGCGGGCCTCGACGTGGGCGTCGTCCCGCTCTTCGAGAAGATCGACGACCTCCGCAGCGCGGAAAGCGTCGTCGCCGCGCACCTCGACCGCGCGCCGCGCGAACGGCTCGAGGTGATGGTCGGCTACTCGGACTCGGGCAAGGACGGCGGCTACCTGACCGCCAACTGGGAGATCTACCGCGCACAGGAGCGACTCGCAGCGCTCGCGGCGTCGCGCGGCGTCGAGCTGACGATCTTCCACGGACGCGGCGGCTCGACCGGGCGAGGCGGCGGCCCGACGTGGGCGGCGGTGCTCGCACAGCCGCCGCACGCGAGCGCCGGCCGGCTGAAGCTCACCGAGCAGGGCGAGATGGTCTCGTTCAACTACACGCTGCCGGGGCTCGCGTACCGCAACCTCGAGGCTGCCGTCGCGGCGACGCTGCTCACGTCGTTCCCGGGATTGCTGCCGCCGTCGCCGCCCGACGGGCCCGAGCTGATGGAGGCACTATCGACGACCGCCTACGGCGCGTATCGCGCCCTCGTCTGGGAGGACCCGGACTTCGCCCCCTTCTTCCACGCGTTCACGCCGATCGACGAGCTGCAGTACCTCGAGATCGGCTCACGCCCGGTCGCGCGTCCGGACGCCGGCGGGCCGCACGAGCTCGAACGGCTTCGCGCCATCCCGTGGGTGTTCGCGTGGACGCAGAACCGTTGCCTCCTGCCGGCGTGGTACGGCGCGGGGACTGCGCTCGCCTCCGCAGACGCCGCCGAGCTGCGGCGCCTCTACGCCGAGTGGCCGTTCTTCCGTGCGCTCGTCGACAACCTGGAGATGACGCTCGCGAAGTCGAGCATGGAGATCGCGCGCGACTACCTCGCGCTCGTCGACCGCGATCTCGGCGAGCGCATGTTCGGCGTGATCGAGGAAGAGTTCCACCGCTCCGTCGGCGCGGTGCTCGCGATCACCGAGTCCCAGGCCCTCGTCACGCGGCATCCGACGCTGCAGCGGTCGATCCAGCTGCGCAATCCGTACGTCGACCCGATGAACGCGCTACAGGTCGCTCTGCTCGCACGCTACCGCGCCGGCGAGCAGGAGGCGCTGCGGCCGCTGCTGCGCTCGATCGCGAACATCGCGACCGCGCTCCGCAACACCGGCTAGAGAACGAGCTCGAAGAAGACGACGCCCGGAATCGGGTGGTCCCAGTAACGCGGGATCTCCACGAAACCGAACGAACGGTAGAGGTTCTGTGCCGGCGCCATCGTCGAGTGGGTGTCGAGCCGGATGCACGTGTAGCCGGCGGCGCGCGCATGCTCGATCGCCGCCGCGACGAGCGCGCGCCCGACGCCTGCGCGCCGGAACTGCTCGCGCACGTACATCCGCTTGATCTCTCCGATGCCGTCTTCGAACCGCCGAAAGCACACGCAACCCGCTTTCTCGCCGTCGACGCGGGCGAGGAGGAGCGTGTACTCGCCGGGAAGCGCAGCGAGCCACCGCTCGTAGTCGACGGCCTCGAGAACGATCGGAATCGAGTCCGGGTACTCGCGGAGGAGCGTCTTCACCTCCTCGAGCGGCGCGTCGTCGACGACCTCGACCACTACGCAGCGGCGGCGCGTTCGAGCTCGGCGCCCTCGATCTTCTTCATCTTCAGCGTGTCCGCTATGACCTTTCGCCGATGTCGCACGTAGTCGATTCTCGCTCACGAGGGCGCCGGTCGCGCGCCGGCTTCGGTTGCGGACTACGGCCGCCGAGGACGGGCGCGGGTCTCTTTGCGGCGGGGCGAGACCTTCGCGGCGAGCCATCGCGCTCGACGCTCGTCGACCAGACCGCCGCTCGCGGTTTGGAGCGCCGCGACGAGGTCGGTCGAGCGGGCGAGGCTCGACGCGAAGATCACGGTCCATTCGGCGCCGGCCGAGCTGATGCTGCACGGGCAGCCGGCGAGCTCGCCTTCCCAGGTGGTGCCTGCCACGGGCTTACTCGACGTTCATCTGGTCGAGTCCGTCGCGGATCTCTTGTGCGAGCTGGTACGGGTTGCCGACCTTGAAGTCGTGCGAGAAGTAGAGCTGTGGGACTTCGGCGGTCTCCTGGTTGTAGAGGCAGCCGATGTCCCAGCCGTGGGCGCGCATGACGCCGATGACGTTGTCGATCTGCCACGCGAACATGCCAAAGTCGGGGACGGCGGCGGCGAGCGAGCCGCCGGCGTTCAGTGGCTCGAACGCGATGTTCGTCTCGGCGTTTGCGTTCTGGTTGAGGTGGACGCCGTCGAGCCGCACGGTCTGCTTCTGCGTCAAGGTCAGGGTGACGACGCCGCCGGACCCGACGGTGGCGCTCGACGAGCCGAGGATCGTCTTCAGTCTTCCGACGTCGAAGGGCGTGTGCGGATGCGGAGGCGGTGCCTGCGGCAGCTTCACCGACGTCGAGCGCATCGCCGCGTAGACGCCGGCGGCGAGCGAGACCGGATCGCCGAGGCCGCGGAAATGGACGAACCAGACCTCGGGCGTCAAATCGTAGAAGTGCTGGTGTTCGGCCTGGAACGCGAGATGGTTGCGAAGCAGTGCGTCGACAAAGCCGTTGATCTCGCCAGGCTTGAGCGGGAAGTCGCCGTTGAAGAGCGCCCGGCCGCCGGAGAGAGGCTGGAACGTCAGCGTGCCGTTGATCTCGAACGGAGCCGTCACCGGCCTGCCTTGGAGGCGATGCGTACCGAGGTCGCTCCGGTCGATCTCGACGCTCAGGACGCCGTCCGACACCTGTCCCTTCGCGTGGAGCTGCTGCTCGATCTGCACGACCGGAAGCGAAACAGCCGTCCGCGCCGATGCCGCCGCGCCGCCCGCCGCGACCACCACGAGCGCCGCCGCAAGAACGACAACGAAGGTCGAGATTCTCGTCTTCATGCCACCCCCTCCTCGCCACCCGCCTCGAAGTCGCATCGGTTTTCCCGAGTTGCCGCCCGCTAATCCCCGGGCCAGGTGGGGCGCTCAGATGCCGGTCGTCGTTGCGACGAGTGCGATCGCGGCTGCTGTCATGAGGACGAGAGTGAGCCAACCGAGGGTGGCTGCCAGCGGGCCGTTGCGGTGTTCGTGCATGAGCTTCTGGTCGCGGGCGATGAGCATGACGAGAAGCAAGAAGGGAGCGGCGGCGATCCCGTTGATGGCGGCGACGAGGATGAGCAGGTGAATCGGGTTGACGTGCAGAAGCGAGAGCGCCGTGCCGCCGATTGTTCCGACGGCGACGAGGCCGTAGAAGACGGGCGCTTTGCGGACTGACCGTGAGAAGCCCCAGTGCTTTCCGAGCAGTCCGGCCAGGCCGGCCGCACCGGAGGCGGCGAGGATCGGGATCGCGAGCATTCCGGAGCCGATGAAGCCGAGCGCGAAGAGCACGCTGGCGCCGCGGCCGGCCAGTGGGCGGAGCGCGGCGGCAGCTTGCGCAGCGCTCGAGACCGTGTGTTTGTTGTGAGCGCCGAGCGTCGCGGCTGTGGCGACGATGATCGAGAACATCACGATGTTCGAAAAGGCGATGCCGCCGAAGACGTCGAAACGGCTTGTGCGCTTCTTCTCACGCGCTCTTCCCGGTGGGAGATCATCGAGCGGCACAGGCTCATCGCCCCCGTCGGGATCGTCGCGGAGCTCTTCGATTCGGTGGGCGGACTGCCAGAAGAACAGGTACGGCGAGATCGTGGTTCCGAGCACTGCAATGAGGATCGCGAGATAGGCCGAGCTGTAGTGCAGCGGCGGCACCAGTGAATGTTTCAAGACCGACGCCCAGTTGGGATGAGCGACGACAAGAACTGCGATGTACGCGAGGAGGGCGAGACAGAGGAGCTTGAAGACCTTCGCGATCACAGCGAACGAGCCCAGGAGCACAAGGGCCGTCACCGTCACACCGGCGAGGAGCGCCCACAACCACGTCGGTCCTGCGTGCAAGAGCGTCATTCCCGACCCGACCGCGAGCAGATCACCCGTGATGTTCAAACCGTTGGCGACGATCAGGGCTGTGATCAAGCAAACGAGGAGAGCCCGCCACCAACCGACGAACTTCGCCGCCGCGAGCTCACCCAGGCTTCTTCCGGTCGCAAGTGCTGTTCGGTCGCAGATCTCCTGCACCGCCGCCATCAGCGGCAGCGTGACCAGCACCGTCCACAAGAGCCCGTAGCGAAACTGTGCGCCCGCCTGCGCATACGTCGCGATCCCGGAAGGGTCGTCGTCCGAAGCCCCCGTCACGAGTCCCGGCCCGAGCGCACTCAGGTAGACGCGCCAGGCTGGGCCCTGGCGAGCGCGCGTGAGGTCGACCCGCGATCGATCCCGGGCTTCACCTTCGACGCGTGTGGGCGCCCGATCGGTCTTCATCAGCGTCACTTGCGCTCGCGCGCCAACAAGAACAACGACGATCCAGCGAGCCCGGATACGGGCGAACAGCCCGCAGCAGCGTTCGAACTAGCGCGAAGCGAACATCGCGCGCGCCGTCTGGCGCAGCGACCTGGTCGCGGCCAGAACGGCGGTCGGCTCGTAGCCGCAGTGCGCCATGCAGTTGTCGCACCGCGGATCGCGGCCGCGGCCGTACTGCGACCAGTCGGTCGTCTCGATCAGCTCGCGGTAGGTCTTCGTGTAGCCGTCCGACATCAGGTAGCACGGACGCTGCCAGCCGAAGATCGAGTACGACGGGATCCCCCACGGCGTGCACTGGTAGTCGACCTTGCCCTCGAGGAAGTCGAGGAAGAGCGGCGTGTGGTTCAGGCGCCACTTCTTGCGCTTGCCGTCCGCGAACGCTGCGGAAAAGAGCTCGCGCGCCTGGCGCACACCCGGGAAATGCTCCTGGTCGGGCGCCTTCTGGTACGCGTACGCCGGCGACAACATCATCTGGTCGACCTTGAGCTCGTCGTTCAGGAAGTCGAGCACGTCGCGCACCGTCTTCGGCGTGTCGGTCGTCAGGAACGTCGTGTTCGTGTTCACGCGGAATCCGCGGCGCTGCGCCTCGCGAATCGCGTCGACCGCCTTGTCGAACGTCCCCTCTCGCTCGACGAACTCGTCGTGGCGCTCGCGCATCCCGTCGAGGTGGACGACCCACGCGAAGTACGGCGAGGGCTCGAAGTTGTCCATCTTCTTCTTCATCAGGATCCCGTTCGTGCACAGGTAGACGAACTTCTTGCGCTTGACCAGCTCCTGCGCGATCACGTGCACCTCGGGATGCACGAGCGGCTCGCCGCCCGCGATCGACACCATCGGGGCGCCCGACTCCTCGATCGCCTCGAGCGCCTGCTCGACCGGCATGCGCTGCTTGAGAATGTGGTCCGGGTACTGGATCTTCCCGCAGAACGAGCACGTCAGGTTGCACTGGAAGAGCGGCTCGAGCTCGACGAGCAGCGGGAACTTCTCGTTGCGGCGCAGGCGCTGTTTGAGCAGGTACTTGCCGATCGCCATCTCCTGGCGGAACGGGACGCTCACCGCAGCACCACCAGCTCGCGCGGCAGCTTGAACTGCAGCGTCTCGACCGTCGTGATCCGCTCCTCGACCTCCGCGCCGCCGAGCGCCGCGATCGAGGCGATCAGGCGCGTCACGAGTGACTCCGGCGCCGAGGCGCCCGCGGTGACGGCGACCGTCGACGCGCCGCGCAGCCACGCGACGTCGACGTCGGTCTCGTCGTCGACGAGATACGCGCGCGAGCCTTCGCGCTGCGCTACCTCGACGAGGCGCTTCGAGTTCGAGGACGTCTGCGACCCCACGACGAGCACGATATCCGCTTCGCGCGCGACCGCGCGGACGGCGAGCTGGCGGTTCGTCGTCGCGTAGCAGATGTCGTCCGACGCGGGCCCACGCAGCGCCGGGAAGCGGCGCCGGAGCTCGTCGACGATCTCGTTCGTCTCGTCGACGGCAAGCGTCGTCTGGGTGAGGAACGACACCTTCTCCGGGTCGCGAGCGTCGATCGTGACGGCGTCGTCGATGTCCTCGACGATGCGAATCGAATCCGGCGCCTCGCCGTGCGTCCCCTCCACCTCCTCGTGTCCGTTGTGGCCCACCAGGAAGATCGTGTGGCCGTCCGCGGCGAAGCGCCGCGCCTCCGCGTGGACCTTGTTGACGAGCGGGCAGGTCGCGTCGATCACGTCGAGCCCGCGCTCCGCGGCCGTCGTCTTCACCGTTGGCGACACACCGTGCGCCGAGAACACGACGGTCGCGCCGTTCGGAACCTCGTCGAGCTCGTCGACGAAAACCGCCCCGCGGCTCTGGAGGTCGGCGACGACGTGCTCGTTGTGCACGATCTGCTTGCGCACGTACACCGGTGCGCCGCGCTGCTCGAGAGCGAGCTCGACGACGTCGATCGCACGCTCCACACCGGCGCAGAACGATCGCGGACCGGCGAGCAAGACGCGTCTCTCTCCGATGGCCGCCGCCCACTCGTCGAGCGCGGGCGCCACGCGGCGAAGCGTCGCAACCGCGCGCGCTCCGGTGACGAGCGTGCGCGGGTCGACGAGGCGCTGTCCCGCCGCCTCCGAGACGACGCGCACGACCGCGAAGGGCCGTCCGCCCGCACCGGCCGCAAGCCACGCCGACTCCATGTCGACCGCGAGCACGTCCTTCCCCGAGCGCTCGCGCGGGCCGGTGAGCGTCTCGACCGACTCGACCGCGCCGACGTGGACGCGCAGACCCCGGCGCCGGAGCGCGGCGGCGAGGAGCGCGGACGCCGGCACCTGGACCGGCTCCGAGCCGGCGCGGCGGATCTCGGTCGCGCACACGACGTCGCCGGGGCGCAACTCCGGCGACACGGCAGCGCAAGCGCCCGCGACGACGACCGCGTCAGCCTCGACTGCGAGCGCACGCGCTGCGGCAATGCGCGCATGCCGCGGCCCCATCCCCGTGCGCAACACACGTCGCTTCCCGAGTGCGACCGCCTCGGCGCGCAGCGGCGCGAGCAGAAGCAACGACGTCATCGGCGGACGCGACCCAGTGCCATCACCGGAAACACCTGCCGATACAGATGGTAATTGAGGTAGAAGTCGCCGGGAAAGCCGGTCCCCGTGAACCACGGCTCGTCCCAGCTGCCGTCGGGTCGCTGTGTCTCCGCGAGCCACGCGACGGCGCGTTCCATCGCCTCGCCGCGCGCATCTGCTGCGTCGAGTGCGAGCAGCGCCCACGCGGTCTGCGACGCGGTCGACGCGCCGCGCCCTCTCCACTCCGGCTCGCGGTACGAACGCAGGTCCTCGCCGAAGCCGCCGTCGTCGTTCTGCACGCGCTCGAGCCACCCGACCGCACGCCGCACGCTGTCGTGCTCGCGCAGTCCCGCCGCGGCGAGCGCGGGCACGACGGCGCCGACGCCGTACACGTAGTTCGCGCCCCAGCGTCCGAACCAGGAGCCGTCGTCCTCCTG
>JAFAHG010000004.1 GCA_019237315.1 Actinomycetota bacterium | reverse complement strand
ACGTCGAAGTCGACGCGGTCGTACGCGAGGTACGGCGCGACCTTGCGGAGATCCCAGTCGACGCCGGACGCCCGCAGCACCGGCCCCGACTGGCCGAGCGCGATCGCGTCCTCGCGTGACAGCAACCCGATGCCCTGTGTCCGCTCGAGCCAGATCTTGTTCTTCGACAGCATCCGCTCGTAGTCGTCGACCGCCTTCGGCATCCACTCGGCGAACTCGCGGCACTGGCGGAAGAACCCCGGCGGGATGTCCTCCGCGAGCCCGCCCGCCTGGAAGTAGCGGGTGTGCATGCGGGTCCCCGCCACCATCTCGGAGAGGTCGAGGACCATCTCCCGCTCGCGGAAGCAGTACCAGAACATCGAAATCGCGCCCAGCTCGAGCGCCGACGTGCCGAGCCAGATGAGATGCGAATGGATGCGGTTCAGCTCGCAGAGGAGCATCCGCATGTACTTCGCCTTCTCGGGGATCTCGAGGCCGAGGAGCTTCTCGATCGCGAGCACGAAGACGAGCTCGTTGTTCTGGTAGGCGAGGTAGTCGATCCGCTCCGGGTAGGTGATCGCCTTCCACCACGTCTTCTGCTCCATGCTCTTCTCGAAGCCGGTGTGCACGTAGCCGATCACGGCTTCGAGCCCGACGACCTCCTCGCCGTAGAGGTCGCAGATCAGACGCAGCACGCCGTGCGTGGACGGGTGGTTCGGGCCGAAGTTGATCTGCAACACGTCGCCCGTCGCCTGCAGCTCGGGCGTCACGTGCAGCACGGTCGGGACGGGCTTCGGGATGCGCGAGCCCTCGTAGATCGGCGCGCGCCGGCGTTCGGGTGCGACGGCCACTACTCGGCCTCCGAGAAGCGAACGGGCTCGCCGCCGATCGGATAGTCCTTGCGCAGCGGGTGCCCTTCCCAGTCGTCGTCCATCAGGATTCGCTTCAGGTTGGGATGGCCTGTGACGTTGATCCCCATCATGTCCCAGGCCTCGCGCTCGTGCCAGTCGGCGGTCGGCCACACGTCGATCACGCTCGGGCACGGCTCTCCTTCGTCGAGCCACACCTGCACCCGCACGCGGCGGGGCGGCGTCTCGACGGCGAGCAGGTGGTAGTTCATCGAGAAGCGCTTCGGCTTCGCCGCCGGCACCTTCTGGAAGCCCTGCGACCCGGGCCGGTTGATGTCGCGACCCCACGCGTTGCCGATGTACCCCGCGGGCCCCGCGGCGCCCCAGCCGAGGTAGTCGGTCGCGGCGATGTCGGAGAGGAAGTCGAACCCTTCCGAGTCGCGCAGATAGGTACACGCTTCGACGAGTCGCGCCGGGTCGACGACGAGCGTCGTCTCGCCGTGCGCCTCCTTCGTCTCGACGAGACCGGGCGTCCCCTCGATGCTCACGAGGCCACCGTCCGCAGCTCGTACGCCGGCGGCACACCTGCCTGCACCGCCTCGTGCAACCGCAGGATTCCCTCCATCAGCTGCTCCGGCCGCGGCGGGCAGCCGGGGACGTAGATGTCGACCGGGACGATCTTGTCGACGGACTGGACGATCGTGTAGTTGTTGAACATCCCGCCGGAGCTCGCGCAGGCGCCCATCGCGATCACCCACTTCGGCTCGAGCATCTGGTCGTAGATCTGCCGCAGCGGCGCCGCCATCTTGTTCGCGACGCGGCCGGAGACGATCAGCAGGTCGGCCTGGCGCGGTGAGGAGCGGAACGCCTCCATCCCGAAGCGCGCGATGTCGTAGCGCGCGGAGACGATCGCCATCATCTCCATCGCGCAGCAGGCGAGCCCGAACGTGTCGGGCCACATCGACTTCGAGTGCGCCCATGCAACCGCCTTCTCGAGCGTCGTCAGCCCGACGCGCTGCTCGAGGTGCTCGAGCTCGGTCTCGAACTTGCCGGGGCCCTTCGTCGGCCAGAGGACGCGCTCGGACTGGAGGCCGAGCTCGCGCAGCGGCTTCTCTAGCGCCATTCGAGCGCCCCCTTGCGCCAGATGTAGACGTACGCGACGGCGAGAACGATCACGAAGACCCCGAACTCCGCGAACCCGAACCATGCCAGCTCGTGGAGGATCACCGCCAGCGGGTACAGGAAGACGATCTCGATGTCGAAGAGGATGAAGAGCATCGCGGTGAGGTAGAAGCTGACGGTGAACCGCTGCTTCGGCGGGGATCCGGCCGAGACGCCCGACTCGAAGGGGATCCGGCGGGCCCGCACGAACCGCTTGGGGCGCTGGGAGAGCTTGAAGCTGGCGACGATCATCGTCGACGGGATGAGCACAGCGAAGATCCCGTAGATCAGGAACGGCAGCCAGTCGTTGAACAACGCCCTTCTCTCCTCGTCAGCGGGGGAGAAGAAGCTAACAGGACCCGTTCCGAACGTCCGACCCATGGGTATGCTGTTGACGTGGCAACGATCGAGACGACACGCTCGGCTGACGTCGTGGTGCTCACTGCGAGCGCGGCCGAGAAGATCAAGAGCCTGATGGCCCAGGAGCCGGCCGGCGAGGCGGAGGTCCTTCGCGTCGCGGTGCGCGGCGGCGGCTGCAGCGGGTTCGAGTATGCGCTCGGGTTCGACCGCGGCCCGGCCGAGGGCGACCTCGAGGCCGAGGCCCACGGCGTCCGCGTCGTCGTCGACCCGTTCAGCGCCCCCTACCTGCAGGGCGCGAAGGTGGACTACCTGGAGACGATCCAGGAGGCCGGGTTCAAGATCGACAACCCGAACGCCGCTGCGTCGTGCGGCTGCGGTCACAGCTTCCAGCCGGCCGAGGGTGCAGACCCGGGCGCGGGCGGCTGCGGCTCCTCCTGTAGCCACTAGGGACCCGCTCCCGATGCGTGTCGCGATCGTCGGCTCCGGGCCGGCGGGCTTCTACACGGCCTCCGCGCTGCAGGCCGGCGACGTCCCCGTCGAGATCGACATGGTCGAACGTCTTCCGACGCCGTGGGGACTCGTCCGCCTCGGCGTCGCGCCCGACCACCCGAACATCAAGGCCGTGTCGCGCGCGTTCGAGAAGATCGCCCGCAAGGAGGGGTTCCGGTTCTTCGGCAACGTCGAGGTCGGCAAGGACGTCTCGCACGACGACCTTCGGCGGCTCTACGACGCCGTCGTCTACACGGTCGGCGCGCAGACCGACCGTCGGCTCGACATCCCCGGGGAGGACCTGCCCGGCTCGTGGGCCGCCACCGAGTTCGTCGCGTGGTACAACGGCCACCCCGACTTCCAGGACCGGACGTTCGACCTCTCGGGCGAGCGCGCGGTCGTCGTCGGGAACGGGAACGTCGCGGTCGACGTCGCGCGCATGCTCGCGCTGACGGCCGAGGAGCTCGCGCCCACTGACACTACCGACGACGCGATCGCGGCGATCACGGGCTCCGGGTTGCGCGAGATCGTCGTGCTCGGCCGCCGCGGCCCGGCGCAGGCGGCGTTCACCCCGCCGGAGCTGCAGGAGCTCGGTGAGCTCGCGGGCGCCGACGTCGTCGTCGATCCGGCTGACATCGAGCTCGACCCGGCGAGCGCGGCGAGCCTCGAGGAGGGACGCGAGACGGCGCGGCGGAACGTCGAGATCCTGCGCGAGTTCGCCGCGCGCGAGCGCAGCGACAAGCCGAAGTCCGTGCGGCTGCGTTTCCTCGTCTCGCCCGTGCAGATCCTCGGCGAGGGGCGTGTCGAGGCCGTGGAGGTCGTGCGCAACCGGCTCGTCGAGCGTGACGGCGCGCTCGTCGCCGAGGCGACCGGCGAGATCGAGGTCATTCCCGCGAGCGTCGTCTTCCGCAGCGTCGGCTATCGCGGCGTGCCGCTTCCCGGCCTGCCGTTCGACGAGCGTCGCGGCACGATCGCGAACGACGGCGGCCGGGTCGACGGGCTGCCCGGCGTGTACGTCGCCGGGTGGATCAAGCGCGGCCCGAGCGGCGTCATCGGCACGAACAAGAAGGACGCCGCCGACACCGTCGAGCGCGTGCTCGAGGACGCGCACGCCGGTCTTCTCTCGCGCGAGTCGGACGAGTCGCTCGAGGAGCTGCTGCGCGCGCGCGGCGTCGACTTCGTCGAGTACGCGGGCTGGGAGGCGATCGACGGGCACGAGCGCGCGCGCGGCGAGGAGCAGGGGCGTCCGCGCGTGAAGCTCGCGACATGGCGCGCCCTGCTGGAGCGCGCGCGGCAGCTGCAACCTCGCGGCTAGTGTCTGACACCGGACATGTCCGGTGTCAGACAGTCGGGCGACGAGCTGTGGGGCGGCGAGACGCGCAAGGCGATCGCCAACTTCCCGATCTCCGGCAATCCGATCCCCGTTCCTCTCCGCCGCTGGCTCGGGCGCATCAAGGCCGCCGCCGCGCGCGTGCACGGCGAGCTCGGACTCCTCGACGCCGACAAGGCGGAGCGCATCGCCGCCGCGGCCGACCGGGTCGCGAGCGGCGAGCTCGACGACCAGTTTCCGATCGACCTCTTCCAGACCGGCTCCGGCACGTCGTCGAACATGAACGCGAACGAGGTGATCGCGACCGTCGCGGGCGCGGACGTGCACGCGAACGACGACGTCAACATGGGACAGTCGACGAACGACGTCTTCCCGACGGCGATCCACCTCGCCGCGCTCGGCGAGATCGTCGACAAACTCCTGCCTGCCCTGGACGGGCTCGCGCATTCACTCGAGACGAAGGCGCGCGAGTTCGCCGACGTCCTCAAGTCGGGCCGCACGCACCTGATGGATGCGGTGCCGATGACGCTCGGCCAGGAGTTCGGCGGGTACGCGGCCCAGGTACGCGAGGCGCGCGCGCGGATCGAGTCGACCCTCGAGCGGCTCGGCAAGGTGCCGCTCGGCGGCACCGCCGTCGGCACCGGGCTCAACACGCACCCGGAGTTCGCGCAGCGCGTGCGCGCGCGGCTCGCGGAGGAGACCGGCCTGCGCATCCTGCCCCCCGCCGATCCCTTCGAGGCGCAGGCCTCGCGCGACGCGCTCGTCGAGACGTCCGGAGCGCTGAAGGCTCTCGCGGTGTCGCTCACGAAGATCGCGAACGACCTGCGTCTCCTCGCGTCCGGCCCCCGTGCCGGGCTCGCCGAGATCGTGCTGCCCGAGCTGCAGAAGGGCTCGTCGATCATGCCGGGCAAGGTGAACCCGGTCATCCCCGAGGTCGTGGCGCAGGTTGGTGCGCAGGTGGTCGGGAACGACGCGGCGATCACCGTCGCCGGCCTGCAGGGACACTTCGAGCTGAACGCGTTCATGCCGGTGATGGCGCGCAACCTCTTCGACTCGATCGAGCTGCTCGCGAACGCCACACGCGCGTTCGACGAGAAGTGCGTGCAGGGGATCGAGGCGAACCGCGCGCAGGCTGAGCGCTACGCGGAGCTGACGCTCTCGGCGGCCACGGCGCTCAACCCGTACATCGGGTACGACCGCGCGAGCGAGATCGTGAAAGCGGCGTTCGCGAGCGGCCGCCCACTACGCGAGGTCGCGCGCGAGGCGGGCGTGGACGACGCGGTCCTCGACGAGGCACTCGACTACCGCAAGATGGCCCGCCCGCACGAGGCCTAGCCCCGGGCCGTCATACACCCGGCGGCCGGAACCGCCATGGATGCGTGCTGCCCGCCTGCGCCGACCGCGCGCACCTTCGCAGTCGTGCAGCTTCCGAGGCGGACGCTCTTCACGACCACGCGAAAGCCGCCGTTCGCGCTTGCGCGCGTCGTCAGGCTGACGCCGCCGACGTTCACCTCGACGCGCGACCGCGGCGCGAAGTGGGCGCCCGCGACCGTCAGCGGTGTGCGGGAGACGAGCTGCAGCGCCGGTGCGGGGGCGGCGAGCACGCGGGCCATGATGCCAGCGGCCCGCTTCATCCCTCGTTCGAGTGAACGCCGGCGGTTCCCCCTTTCGGGGTATGTCTCTCCTCCCCCTTTCCGAGCACGATGCGACCCAGGCGGTTTGTCCTGCGGCAGAGGGAGTGCGGTGAACATCAAGAAGCTTCGGCAGCTATCGGCGACGCTCGCCACAGCGGCGTGCGCGTGCGCGGCCGGCGGCGCGTCGTTCGCGCCCGCGCTCGGCGTGCTCGTGCATCCGGACTCGCTCATCCTCTGGCAGGGGCATGCGAGCGGCGTCGCGTGTCCCGCGCAACCCGTGTGCTACACGCCCGCGGCGATCCAGCAGGCGTACGACTTCCCGAAGGACTTGACCGGGGCCGGCCAGACGATCGTCGTGCTCGTCCCGTACGGTAACCCGTCGGTCGGCGACGACCTCGCGCAGTTCGACTCCGCGTTCGGTGTCGCGCCGCCGGTGAGCCTGACGACCGTCTCCGGTATGCCGACCGGCGCAGAGGGATCCGGCGCGACGGTGTACTGGGGCGTTGAGACCGATGCGAGCATCGAATGGGCGCACGCCCTCGCGCCGAACGCGTCGCTCGTCGTCGCGGCTGCGCCGACGGACGACAGCAGCGACCTCGCGGCGACCGCCGCCCAAGTCCTCCCGCAGTACCCGGGGGCGATCGTCGTGCAGAGCTTCGGCCTCGACGAGACGACCGACGGCTTCGCCGGCGACCGGGCCGCGATGCACGCGGCGTATGTCGCCGCCGCCGCGGCGGGCGACACCATCGTCGCGGGTGCCGGCGACTTCGGGGCGACCGACGGCGGACCCGTCGCCGTTGCGCAGTATCCGGCCTCCGACCCGCTGGTCACGGGGGTCGGCGGCACCGAAGGGAGCCCGTACCCCGACGGTCTCGTCGGCAAGGACGGCCGGTACGGCGGCGAGCAGGTCTGGAACGAAGGCAGCACGTTCGATGCGGCGACGGGTGGGGCGCCGAGCGTGCTCTTCACGGCGCCGTACCAGACGGCGCTCACGGGCGTGGCCGCGCGCGAGACGCCGGATGTCTCGATCAATGCCGCGATCGACGGTGGCGTCGCCATCTTCGACTCCGACATCGGCGGCTTCGTCACGTTCGGGGGGACGAGCGCAGGCTCGCCGATGTGGGGCGCCATCTTCTCGCTCGCGAACGAGGCGCGGCTGCGCTCCGGCCGCGTGCCGCTCGGCCCCGCGAACCCCGCGCTGTACGCGATCGCCGCGAATCCGGGGCAGTACCGGAACGACTTCCACGACATCACCGTCGGCTCGAACGCGCTCGATTCGCCTATCGGCTACAACGCCGGCCCCGGCTACGACATGGCGAGCGGCCTCGGGACGCCCGACGTCGCGCGTCTCGTCCGCGACCTCGCGTCCTCCACTCCGCCGACGCAGCCGAGGCCCGCCGACACGAACTGCGCGAACCAGCAGCTGACCGGCGCGTACCACGACGTACACGTGAAGGCCGGCGCGTGGTGTGATCTCTCGCACGCGACGGTCTTCGGCGACGTGCACGCCGAACACGCGAGCGGACTCGGCGTCGTCGACACGTTCGTCGGCGGCGACGTCCACGCGGAGAGCGTCTCGGGCGCCGCCGACACGTTCCAGGCGCACACGAACACCCTTTGCGGCGACAGCATCCGCGGAGACGTGCATGTGCAGGGAAGCAGCCCGGGTGCGCCCTGGTCGATCTGCACGAGCTCCGTCGGTCACGACCTCCACTTCGAAGGAAACCGAGCGCCTGGCTCGATCACCGGCAACACGATTGGCAACAACCTGATCTGTCACGGAAACGTCTCGGTGTCCGGCGGCGGCAACACCGTCGGCGGGCGGGCGCAGGACCAGTGCGCCGCGCTCGCGGCCGGCGGCAGCGGCGGCGGGGGGCCGCCGCCCGCAGCCCGCGTCCGGCCGGGTGGCTGAGTCACCCGAACGAGCGATACGAGTTGAAAATCCCCCCGCTACTGTCGAAAGAAGGCAAATGACCAAGCTTCTGGCGATCCTCTTCGGCGCCGTGACGCTCGGGCTCGCGGGCTCCGCGCTCGCGGTCACGGGCGGCACTGCCGACAACGGCGCGCATCCCTACGCGGCCGCCGTCTTCGGCGACCATGTTCTGTGCTCGGGCGTGTTCCTCTCGCCGACCGTCGTCGTCACCGCTGCCCACTGCTTCGCGGACGGCGAGACCGCGCAGGTCACGTTCGGGACGGTGACTCATCCGGGCGCCGTTTTCACGACGAGCGCGCCGACGTACAGTGGCACCGTCAGCGTCGACCCGGCGTTCTGCTTCGGCTGCGCCAAGGGCATCCCCGGCGCCGACACCGGCGACATCGCCGTCGTCGTGCTGTCGTCGGCGGCGCCCGTCTCCCGCGTTGCGCAGCTCGCCCCCGTCGGGACGACGGACGCCTTCAACTCGAGCCAGAAGATCGACATCGTCGGCTACGGCATCTCGAACGCAAAGACGGGTGCCTTCGGCACCGCGCAGACCGCGACGACGAAGCTCGACAACGCCGGGGTGCTCGGTGGCGAATTCCTGAAGCTGCAGGCAGGTCCCGGCGCCTGTGAAGGCGACTCCGGCGGCCCCGATCTCGTTGCGGGCACCGACGTCGTCGTCGGCATCACGACGTTCGCGAACGGCAACCCGCACTGCAACGGGAACTCGTACTCGGAGCGGCTCGACACCGCCTCCGCGCAGAGCTTCCTCAGTAGCTTCTTGCAGTAGCCGCCGCGCGCTGCTCGTCCGCGCGGTACGACGAGCGGACGAGCGGCCCCGAGAACACCGAGCCGAAGCCGAGCGCCTCGCCCTGTTCGCGGAACCAGCGGAACTCGTCGGGGTGCACCCAGCGGTCGATCTGCGCGTGCTTTGCGCTCGGCTGCAGGTACTGGCCGATCGTGACGACGTCGACACCCGCGTTGCGTAGGTCGCGCATCGTGTCGACGACCTCCTCGTTCGTCTCGCCGAGGCCGACGATGATGCCGCTCTTCGTGAGCACGTCGTAGTCGGCGATCTCACGTGCGCGGCGCAGTAGCGCGAGCGCGCCGTCGTAGCTCGCCTTCGCACCGCGCATGCGCGGATGGAGACGGCGCACCGTCTCGATGTTGTGGTTGAAGACGTTGGGCCGCTCGGCGAGCACGGTCTGCAGTGCGACCTCCTCGACGCCGAGGAAGTCCGGCGTGAGGACCTCGATCGTCGCATCGGGTACCCGTGCGCGCAGCGCGCGGATCGTGGCGGCGTAATGCGCGGCGCCGCGGTCTGCCAGGTCGTCGCGGTCGACGGAGGTGACCACGACGTGCTCGAGCTGCATCTGCGCGGCCGTCTGCGCGAGCCGCAGCGGCTCGAGCGGGTCGAGCGGCTCGGGCTTGCCTGAGTTGACGTAGCAGTAGCGGCACGCACGCGTGCATGTGTCGCCGAGGATCTGGAACGTCGCGGTGCCGCGGCCCCAGCACTCGGCGATGTTCGGGCAGCGCGCCTCCTCGCAGATCGTGTGCAGGGCCGCGCCGTGGATCAGCTCGCGCACCTCGAAGTAGCGCCCGTCGCGGCTCGGTGCGCGCACCTTCATCCATTCGGGCCGGCGCGGCCGCTCGGCGACCGGAAGCGAACCTTCCACGTGCCGGATCCTAGAGAGCGAGCTGCGCGTGGCGCGACTGTGGCCAGAGCCCCGGCTCGCCGCCGGGCAGTTCCGAGAGCTCGAGGTCGAAGACCTCCGCGAGCGCTGCACGCGCCGCCGGCCGCACCTCGTCCACGGCCACCGGCCGTCCGAGCTCGCGTGCGAGCGACGTGAACGCCGCGTCCTCGAGCCCGCAGGCGGTGATCCAGTCCGTGAACGGCGCCGGGTCGAGGTCGACGTTCAGCGCGTAGCCGTGCGTCGAGATCCAGCGCGACAGATGGACGCCGATCGAGGCGATCTTGCGCGGCGGACGCTCGAGCCACACGCCGGTCAGGCCGTCGATCCGCGTCGCCTCCACCTCGACCGCGGCGAGCGTGCGGATGATCGCCTCTTCGAGGTCGCGGCAGTAGCGCTTCACATCCTTGCCGTGCAGCTTGAGGTCGAGGATCGGGTAGCAGACGAGCTGTCCGGGGCCGTGGTAGGTCGACCGGCCGCCGCGATCCGTCTCGACCACGTCCACGTCGGCGCCGGCGGGCAGGTGGAGCTCGCCCGGCTCCGTTCGCCGTCCGAGCGTGATCGTCGGTGGATGCTCCAGGAAGAGCACCGTCTCGGGGATCGCGCCCTGCGAGACGGCGGCCGCGAGGGAGCGCTGGAGGGCCCAGGCCTCCTCGTACCCGACCGAGCCGAGATCCAGCAGGTAGGCGTCGCGGGCCACGCTTCCGAGCGTAGTCAATGCGGTCTTAATGCGGTTCTCATGCCAACGCGGCTACCGTGCTGCGGATGATCGAGGCGCGGGGGCTCACGAAGGACTACGGCGAGAAGCGCGCCGTCGACAACCTGACGTTCGCCGTGAAACCGGGGGTCGTCACCGGCTTCCTCGGCCCGAACGGCTCCGGGAAGTCGACGACCATGCGCCTCGCGCTCGGCCTGGACCGCCCGACCGGCGGCAGCATCACCGTCAACGGCAAGCCGTACCGCGAGCACGCCGCGCCGCTGCACGAAGCCGGCGCGCTGCTCGAGGCGCGGAGCGTCCACACGGGCCGCTCCGCCTACAACCACCTGCTCGCGCTCGCGCAGACGCACGGCATCCCGCGCCGCCGCGTCGACGACCTCGTCGAGATGGTCGGCCTGCGTGAGGTCGCGCGCAAGCGCGTCGGTCAGTTCTCGCTCGGGATGGGGCAGCGGCTCGGCATCGCCTCCGCGCTCCTCGGCGACCCGCAGACGCTCCTCCTCGACGAGCCGGTGAACGGTCTCGACCCTGAGGGAATCCACTGGATCCGCAACCTGCTGAAGAGCCTCGCGGCGGAAGGCCGCACGGTCTTCGTCTCGTCGCATCTGATGAGCGAGATGTCGCTCACTGCGGACCACCTGATCGTGATCGGCCGCGGCAAGCTGATCGCCGACCTGCCGGTCGACGAGTTCGTCCGCCGTGCGTCGAAGAAGCTCGTCCGCGTCCGCTCGCCGCAGGCGCGTGAGCTGCGCGGGCTCCTCGAGGGTCCGGATGTGCTCGTGACCGGCGACGGCACCACGATCGAGATCAGCGGCCTGACCTCTGAGCAGGTCGGCGAGGCGGCGGCGGAGAACCGCATCGTCCTGCACGAGCTCGCGCCGCAGCAGGCCTCGCTCGAGGAGGCGTTCATGGAGCTGACGCGCGAGGACGTGGAGTTCCACGCAGGTGTGCCCGAAGCGGAGCGCGCAGTCGCGTGAGCAGCGCAGCCCTCACCGCGGTCGGGAACGTGCGTGTCACGCAGGCGCGCGTGTTCGTCTCCGAGTGGACGAAGCTGCGTTCGCTTCGATCGACGATGTGGTCGCTGTTCGCTGCCGTCGTCCTCGGGATCGGCCTGCCGTGCCTCTTCGCGGCGGTGACCTCGTCGCACTGGAACCACATGAGCCCGCACGAGCAGGCCAACCGCCATCCGCTCGACATCGCGCTCGCGGGCGTGAACATCGCGCAGCTCGCGATCGGCGTCCTCGGTGTGCTCGTGATCAGCGGCGAGTACTCGACGGGGATGATCCGCGCGACGATGTCGGCGGTTCCGCGCCGTTTGCCGGTGCTGTGGGCGAAGGCGGCCGACTTCGCACTCGTGACGTTCGTACTCATGCTGCCGACGGTGCTGATCGCGTTCTTCGCGAGCCAGTCGATCGTCGACCACATCCCGCAGCTGAAGACGTCGCTCTCCGCGTCGGGCGTCTTCCGCGCGGAGCTCGGCGGCGCGCTCTACCTGACGGTGCTCGGCGTGATGTGCCTCGCACTCGGCGCGATCGTGCGCAACACTGCGGGCGGCATCGCGCTCTTCGCCGGGATCTTCTTCGTGATTCCGCCGCTCATGAACATCCTCCCGTCGAGCTGGAACAACGCCATCTCGCCGTACCTGCCGGATGCAGCGGGCCGCGACGTGTTCTCGCTGACGACCGGCTCGCACGACCTCGGCCACTGGGCCGGCTTCGCGCTCTTCTGCGGCTACACCGTGCTCGCACTCGCGATCGCAGGTGTTCTGCTGAAGCGCCGCGACGTCTAGTAGTCCGACTCGCCCCAGGTCTCGAGCTTCGCGCGCATGTCGCGCAGGAAGCCGCCGGCGTAGGCGCCGTCGACGAGGCGGTGGTCGTACGTGAGCGTCAGGTTCATGATCGGCCGGATTGCGATGGTGTCATCTCCTCGTTCGTCCTGAACGACCCAGGTTCTCTTAACAACGGCGTATGTACCCAGGATGCCGCTCTGCGGCTGGTTGATCACCGGAGTGCCGTGGAACGTGCCGAAGCTGCCGGGGTTCGTGATCGTGAACGTCCCGCCCTGCACGTCGTCGGGGAGCAGCTTCTTGCCGCGCGCGCGTTCGGCGAGGTCGGCGACGCCGCGCGCCATGCCGAGGAGGTTCAGGCCCTCGGCGTGCTTCAGCACCGGGACGATCAGCCCCTTGCCGCCTTCGAGCGCGACCGCGAAGCCGAGGTTGACCGTCCTGTGCGTGACGATCGACTCGCCGCGTAGCTCCGCGTTCACCCACGGCCATTCGCGCAGCGTGTCGACGGTCGCGCGCGCGACGAACGCGAGGTAGGTGAGGTTGACGCCGTAGGCGCGCTGGAACTCCGGCTTCAGCTTCTCGCGGATCGCGACGACCTTCGCCATGTCGACCTCGATCGCGCTCGTGACGTGGGCGGCGGTGTCGAGCGAGCGGCGCATGTGCTCGGCGATCCCGCGGCGCATCGCGTTCATCGGCTCGACGACCTCGTCTGCCTGCGGCGTGGCAGGCGGTGCGGCCGGTGTTGACTGGACTGTTGACTGGACGGGGGCCGCCGCCGGCGGTGCGGCCGCGGGCGTCGATTCGACGAACGCGAGGATGTCCTTCTTCGTCACGCGGCCGCCGTGGCCGGTGCCGGGAACCGCCGCGGGATCGATGCCGTGCTCCGCGGCGATGCGCGCGACGACCGGCGAGACGAACGCGCGGTCGTGTCCGTTCCCTTCCGGTGCGGCGGGCTTCGGCGTCTCGCGCACGCCGTCCTCGGCGGAGGCCATTGCCTCGTCCGCGGCGGGCTGCGTCGCGGGCTCCGGCGGCGGCGGAGGCGGCGGTGCGGTCGCCCCGGGCTCGCCGCCGATCCGTCCGAGCAGCGTCCCGACCGCGACGGTCTCCCCTTCCTGCACGACGATCTCGGACAGCGTCCCCGAGCCGGGGCTCGGCACCTCGGTGTCGACCTTGTCGGTCGAGATCTCGACGATCGGCTCGTCGGCGTCGACGTGGTCGCCGACCGACTTCAGCCACTTCGTCACCGTCCCCTCGGAGACGGAGACGCCCATCTGCGGCATGACGACCTCGACGACGGTGCCGGTGGCCATCAGTACGCGACGAGCTCCTCGAGGCCCTTGACGACGTCGTCGACCTGCGGGATGAAGGCCTGCTCGAGCGGCGGCGAGAACGGCACCGGCGTGTCGGGAGCGGTGACGCGCTTGATCGGCGCGTCGAGGTCCTCGAAGGCTTCCTCCGCGATCGTCGCCGCGATCTCGGCGCCGAAGCCGCCTGTGTGCGTGTCCTCGTGCAGCACGAGCACCTTCGACGTCTTGCGCACCGACCCGAGCACGGCTTCCTTGTCCCACGGCAGGATCGACCGCAGGTCGACGATCTCGACGGAGACGTCGCCGAGCCTCGCCGCGGCCTCCGCGGCCGTGTAGACCATCGCGCCCCAGGTGACGAGGGTGACGTCTTCGCCCTCCTGGTGGACGCGCGCCTCGCCGATGGGGACCGTGTAGCGCTCGTCGGGCACCTCGCCCTTGATGCGCCGGTAGAGGTGCTTGTGCTCGAAGAAGAGCACGGGGTTCGGATCCTCGATCGCGGAGATAAGCAGGCCCTTCGCGTCGGCCGGCGTTGCGGGGCACACGCACTTGAGGCCCGGAATGTGCGCGAACGACGACTCGGGGTTCTGCGAGTGGAACGGACCGCCGGAGAACCCGCCGCCGGAAGGCAGCCGCACCGTGATCGGCACCGGAGTGCCCGCGCGCCAGCGCTGCTTCGCGGCGACGGTGACGAGGTGGTCCCAGCCGCACGAGATGAAGTCCGCGAACTGCATCTCCGCAACCGGCCGCATGCCCATGATCGCCGCGCCGGTCGCGCCGCCGAGGATGGCTGTCTCCGAAAGCGGCGCGTCGATCACGCGCCACGGGCCGAACTCCTCCTGGAAGCCGAGCGTCACCTTGAACGCGCCGCCGTAGACGCCGACGTCCTCGCCGATCACGAACACGCGCTTGTCGCGGCGCATCTCGAGGCGGAGGCCGTCGGAGATGGCCTGCAGGTAGGTCTTCTCGCTCATTTGTGGTGCGGCGTGTCGAGATCCTCGGGGGTTGCGTACACGCCGTCGTGCAGCGTCGCGGGATCCGGGAGCGGCGAGTCCTCCGCCTTCTGCAGCGCTTCGTTGAGGAGCTTCTTCACCTGGACGCCGATCTCGTCCTCCTCGTCCTGCGTCAGGTCGGCGTGCTCGCGCAACCACGTGCGGTAGCGCTCGACCGGGTCGCGCTGTGCCCACCGCTCGAAGAGCTCCTTCGGGACGTAGAACGCGTCGTCGTGCACCGCGTGGCCCTCCATGCGCAGCGTCTGGCACTCGATGAGCGTCGGCCCGCCGCCGTCGCGCGCCTTCTCGATCGCGCGCTTCGCCTCGTGGTAGACGGCGAGCACGTCCGTGCCGTCGACGACGACGCCGTCGAACCCGTAGGCCTGTGCGCGCTCGGCGAGATGCTCGACCGCATACTCGAGGTGTGTCGGCGTCGAGTACGCCCACTGGTTGTTGTCGCACACGAACACGACCGGCAGCCGGCGCACGCCGGCGAAGTTCATCCCCTCGTGGGTGTC